>CP091242.1:1393080-1638080 GCA_027627705.1 Hyphomonadaceae bacterium BL14 | reverse complement strand
CCGGCCGGAAATCGCGAAAGCCAAACACCTCGCGCATGGCCGCGCGCGCCTCGGCAAGACCCGGGCGGGGCACCGCGTGCCCGGGGGCGGGCGGCGATATCGAATCATGGCCGAAGGTCATGGCCGCAAGGCTAGCGCGTTCACCGCTACGGTTCGATCCTGCCGCTGTCGAGCCGCACGATGCGCTGCGCCCGGGCGGCCAGGGACGGATCGTGGGTGACCAGAAGCACGGTCGTTCCCGACGCGTGCATCGCTTCCACCGCTTCAAGCACCAGCGCGGCGGACTCGCCGTCCAGATTGCCTGTCGGTTCATCGCAGATGAGCAAGGCCGGCTCGCGCACCATGGCGCGGGCGCAGGCGACGCGCTGCTGCTGGCGGCGATTATGGCCGCCCTGACACCGCTCTGGCTCACCCCGCCAGCGCGCCTCGCCTTCTCACCACCTGGCCAGAGCCTGCGCGCCAGCCTGACGCTCGCAGCCGGCCTCGCTGTTCTGGCGGGCGGGGCGGCGAGCCTCGCCTACGCCGCCATGCTGTTCGCTGGCGAAATGCGCGCCGGCTCCAGGCTGGGCCCGGATGATGACCGTGTCTGGGTCACGCCGTTTTTGCCTGAGGAGGCCGCCCGCCGCCTGCGCGCCCATGTGATGAACCGTCCCGAGGTGGAGGAGGCGATCATCATCAACTGGTCCTTTTTCGACACGTTCGCTCTGAACTGGCCAATGAGGCTGGGCGACCGGGATCTGGTTCAGCTCAGCGTCCTTACCGGAGACGATGTATGGCCGCGCTTCCATGCTGCGCCGCTGCTGGCGGGCGAATGGCCGCAGCCCGGACAGGTCGATTATTGCCAGGCGGTGGTGGATGCCGCCTCTGCCCGCCGTATCTATGACGGCCCCCTCGCGGAACTGCCCGGCCGGCATCTCTATCAGGGCGACGATAGCCAAACCTGCCTGATCCGGGCCGTCACGGCGCCGGTGCGCCGCGCCAAATTATCGTTGAGCGACGATCCCCAGGTGCATCTGACCGGTTCTGTTTTTCCCACAACCCAGAACCGGCAGGGCGCGCCGCTAGGCCGCACCCTCGTGCGCATGCGCCAGGGCGTCAGCCCGGAGCGGGCGCGCACCCTGATGGAGGAGGCGATGGCCTTTGCCGGGCCGGCGGTGCGTGACCCGCCGCGCACGCTGGCCGAAACCGGGGCGCGGGCCTATGAGCGCGAGCGGCGCATGGCCGGCCTGCTGGCCGCGGCGGCGGGCGGGCTGGCGGCGGTGTTCCTGGTGGTGGCGGCTGCGCTGGCTCTGCAAACCCTCGCCGCCCGGCGGCAGGCCCTGGCGGTGCGCCTCGCGCTGGGCGCCCGGCCTGCCGGTCTGGCGGTGAAGGCGCTGTTCCCGGTTCTGCTTGCGGGCGCAGCGGGCCTGGCGGCGGCGGCGGGTGTCAGCGCCGTATCCGGCCCGGCCTGGCGCTCGGTCGGGGCCCTGGCCGGCGCAGGACCCATGGCCGAGGCCGCCGCCATCGCCGCAGCGGCCCTGATCCTCACCGCCCCGGTCCTGCTGGTCTTTGTCATGGGCGCCGTCATGATCGCGCGGATGAGCCCGGCGGCGCTGCTGCGCGGATGAGCGCCCTTGCGTGGGCGCGGGCGTCTGGGCTAGGCGAGTGGGACTTGTCCGAACAAACGGAGCCTGGCCGCCATGAGCCCCGGAGCGTTGTCTCACATCAAGGTGCTGGACCTGTCGCGGGTGCTGGCGGGGCCGTGGTGCGCGCAGATCCTGGCTGATCTGGGCGCGGACGTGATCAAGGTGGAAAACCCTGATGGCGGGGACGATACCCGGGGCTGGGGCCCGCCCTTTTTGAAGAATGAGGACGGCTCGCGCGCCGACGCGGCCTATTATCTGTGCGCCAACCGCAACAAGCGTTCCATCGCCGTCAACATGCGCGAGGAGAGGGGCCGCCAGATTTTGCGTGACCTGGCCGCGGACAGCGATGTGGTAATCGAGAATTACAAGACGGGCGGTCTGAGGAAATACGGCCTCGACTATGACAGCGTGAAGGCGTTGCGCGGCGACATCATCTATTGCTCGATCACCGGCTTTGGCCAGACCGGCCCGTTAAGCGCCCAGCCTGGCTATGATTTTCTGATCCAGGCGATGGGCGGGCTGATGTCGGTCACCGGCGAGGACAAGCCCATGAAGGTGGGTGTGCCTGCGGTGGATCTGTTCACCGGCGTCTATGCCGCCGGTGCCGTGATGGCCGCGTTGATCGCACGCGATCAGGGTCTGGGCGGCCAGAATATCGACATGGCCCTGTTCGACGTGCAGGCGGCGATGCTCGCCAATCAGGCGTCCAACTATCTGGTGTCCGGCCGCGCGCCGGGACGCGGCGGCAACGCCCATCCCAATATCGTCCCGTATCAGGATTTTCCCACGCTGGACGGACGGATCGCCGTGGCGGTAGGCAATGACGGCCAGTTCGCCGCCTTCGCCCGGGCGCTGGGGTGCCCGGACTGGGCGCAGGACCCACGCTTCCAGACCAATGCGGCGCGCGTGGAGCACCGCGAAATCCTCATTGCACAGATCATTGTCGCCATGAGTGCGCGCTCCAGCGCCCATTGGACCGACTCGCTGACGGCCGCGGGCGTGCCGTGCGGGCCGATCCAAAACGTGGACCAGGTCTTCGCCCATCCTCAGGCTCAAGCGCGCGGGCTTGCACTCAACCTGCCCATGACCGGATGCGGGGCGGTGCCCCTGGTGGCCAATCCCATGCGCCTGTCCGGCACGCCCCCGGTCTACCGCGCGGCCCCGCCCAGACTGGGAGAGCATACGCGCGAGGTGTTGCAAGAACGCCTCGGTATCAATCAAATCGCGTGTTCCGAGCTGCAGCAGGCCGGTATTGTGCGCTGAATCCAATCGTTTTTTGCCTGATCGCAGTGGCGCGTGAACGAAATAGCAGGTAAGACACTTAATGAGGTTTGTGACGGCGTCCGGCATTTTGCCGTATCCTTCGTCACCCTTGAAATCTTTCACACGACGGGCATCCCGCCCGTAGGGGGTAGGAATGAAAAAGCACCTAATGACCGCCGCGGCTCTGGGCCTTGTGCTGGGTGCGCCGTCCATGGCGCTCGCAGACGAAGGCTGGTATCTCGGCGCAGGCGTTGGCTACGGCGCGCCTGGCGATGCCGATGTATCGGGCGCGCTCGGCAATCCGAACGCAGCCAATGGCGGCCGCATCAGCGGTGAGTCCAACTGGCGCGAAAAGCTCTCCGTTGGTTATCAGTGGGCTTCGGGCTGGCGTATCGAGGGCGAACTCGCCCATCGCTACAACAACCTGGGTTCGATCGGTAACCACGAAGACAGCCATGCCAAGTTCCAGACCTGGACCGGCATGCTCAACGTGCTGTACGACTTCGACATGGGCTCGGCCTTCTGGCGTCCGTATGTCGGTGCCGGTCTGGGCTATGCGGATGTGACCGCATCGCTCGCGGGCTGGAATACCGGCACGCGTCCGGTCGGTTCGCTGGCCACGGATCCGCGGTTCATTCAGTCGCGCTCGTCGAACGCCACGCTGGCTTACCAGCTGATCGCTGGCGTGGGCTGGGCGCTCTCGCCGCAACTGACCCTGGATACCGAGTACCGGTATTTCGGTCATGGCGAGACCACGTTTGGTCCGAACGCGTCGATCGACGTGGAAGGCCTGCGCGGCCACGAGGCCTGGATCGGCCTGCGGTACATGTTCTCGGCTCCGCCGGCTCCGCCGCCCCCGCCGCCGCCCCCGCCGCCTCCGCCGCCCCCGCCGCCCCCGCCTCCGCCTCCGCCGCCCCCGCCGTCGTGCGAGGACGCTGAGTTTGTGGTGTACTTCGAGTGGGATCGCTCCAACGTCACCGACCAGTCGCGCAACGTCATCAACAGCGCGATCAACACGGCCCGCAATTGCGGCGTCGCAGCGGTCCGCGTCGATGGCCACGCCGACCGTTCGGGTTCGGCTGCCTACAACGTGGGTCTGTCCGAGCGCCGCGCCCGTGCGGTACGTGACGAGCTGGTCCGCCTGGGCGTGCCTGCCGGCGCGGTGTCGATCAACGCCTACGGCGAATCCCGCCCGGCCGTTGCGACCCCGGATGGCGTGCGCGAGCCGCTGAACCGCCGCGTGGAAGTCCTGATCAACCTGAACTAATTTCAGGCCAATCAGTCTCTTAACAGACGGCCCGCCGGAGCAATCCGGCGGGCCGTTCTGCGTTTGCAAAAAGGCCGTTCAGGACCGCTCCGATAGGCCTTCCGGGTGGGGCTGAGGGGGCTGCGGCCCCGGTGCGCCGGGTTGACCCGCACGCGCCAGCGGCGCAAGACAGGTGCGGTAATCCGATCCCAATCGTCTGTCGCCGTTGGGTGCCTTCGCGCGCCGCCGGCAGGAGCCCGTTATGAGCAAACCTGAAACGCCCTACCGCAAGCGCGCGCTGGGCGCGCGCTCGCTGAGCCCCGAAACCATGATGATGAGCTATGGCTTCGACGCCAAGCTGTCGGAAGGCTCGATCAAACCGCCGATCTTCCAGACCTCGACCTTCGCCTTTGCCACCGCGGAGGAGGGCGCGGCCTTTTTCCGCGTCATGGGCGGGCGTTCGCAGTCCGGCGATCCGGCCCAGGCAGGGCTGTTGTATTCGCGCTTCAACAATCCGAACATGGAAGTGCTTGAAGACCGGCTCACCCTGTTTGACGGGGCCGAGGAAGCGCTGGTCTTTTCATCGGGCATGGGCGCTATCTCCACCGTGATCATGGCCCACGCCCATGCCGGTGATGTGGTGCTCCAGTCCACCCCGCTCTATGGCGGGACCGAAACGCTGATCCGCGCCATCCTGCCCCAGTATGGCATCAAGAGTGCCGATTTCTTCGCGGGTGCCAGCGAGGCGGAGATCAGCAAGGCCGTTGACGCCGCCATGGCGCTGGGCCGCATTGCCGTGATCTTCTGCGAAACCCCCACCAATCCGACCAATGAAGTGGTGGATCTGGCCCAGATGAAGCGCCTGGCGGACGAGATCGGCGCGCGTCAGGGCCATCGCCCGCCCGTGGTGGTGGACAATACCATTCTGGGGCCCATCGGCCAGACGCCGCTGGCCCATGGTGCCGACATCGTTGTGTATTCGCTCACCAAATATATTGGCGGCCATTCCGATCTCATTGGCGGCGCGGCCATGGGCTCAGACGCCCTGATGCGCCCGGTGCGCAAGCTGCGCTCAGGCATGGGCACCAATCTTGATCCCAATACGTGCTGGATGCTGGCGCGCTCGCTGGAAACGGTGACCCTGCGCATGAAAGCCGCGTTTGAAGGCGCAGCGATCGTGGCCAACTATCTCAAAACCCACCCGAAAGTGGAAAAGGTGCGCTATCTCGGCTTCCTGGAGCCCGGCTCGCGCGACCAGGTGGTTCACGAGCGCCAGAGCGGCGGCCATCACGGCTCCACCTTCTCGTTTGACGTTGTGGGCGGGCAGGCTGCGGCCTTCCGTATGCTCAACGCGCTGCAGGTGCTCAAGCTGGCGGTCAGCCTCGGCGGCACCGAGACCCTGATCTGTCACCCCGGCAGCACCACCCATGCGGCCGTTGAGGAATCCCTGCGCGAGCGTCTGGGCTTCACGGGCGGGCTTGTGCGCATCTCGGTGGGCATCGAGAATCCCGAAGACCTGATCGCCGATCTCGAACAGGCGCTGGAGCACGCCTGAGCCGTGCCGCAGCGCCACCGGAGCCGTCCATGACCGCCCTCACCCTTGACCGGGACGACCGCGCCGTTCTCGACTGGATCGAGGGCGAGGCGGACGCCATGATTGCGCGTGTCAAAGCCTGGTCCGCGATCAATTCCGGCAGCCGGAACGCCGACGGGCTGGAAGCCATGCGGGCCGAGTTGGAAACAGCTTTTGCACCGCTGGAAGGCCGGATCAGCGCTGTGGAACTGGCACCGTCCACCACGATCGAGCTGGATGGTGAAATCCGGGACGTGGCGTACACGCCTGCCTTCCGTTTGACCCAGCGCCCCGACGCGCCGGTGAAAATCGTCCTGACCGGCCACCACGACACGGTGTTCCCGCCGGGATCCGGTTTTGACACCTGGCGCATGCTGGACGACGACACCATCAATGGTCCGGGCACGGCCGACATGAAGGGCGGGCTGATCGTCATGCTCACCGCCCTGATGGGGCTGGAGCGCAGCCCGTGGGCGGATCAGATCGGCTATGACATATTGATCAGCCCTGACGAGGAGATCGGCTCGCTGGGCTCCGGGCCAGTGCTCGCCGAGCTCGGCCGCCACGCCCATGTGGGCATGACGTATGAGCCGGCGCTGGTGGATGGCTCGCTGGCGGGCGCGCGCAAGGGGTCGGGCAATTTCTCCCTGCGCTGCCGGGGCCGCGCCGCCCATGCCGGGCGCGAACATCATCTGGGCCGCAATGCCATCGTCGCCGCGGCCGATTTCGCCCGCCGCCTCGACGCGCTCAACGGCCAGCGCGAGCATGTCACCTTCAATGTCTCGCGCATTGATGGGGGCGGTGCCCCCAATGTGGTACCGGAGCTGGGCATTTGCCGCTTCAATGTGCGGGTGAAAACCGAAGACGACGCCCTCTGGGCGCGGGCCGAAATCGACGCGCTGGTCAAACTCACTGATGCGCGCGACGGCATTGCGGCCGATCTGCATGGCGGCTTCACCCGCCCGCCCAAGCCCATGAGCCCGGCCAATTTGCGCATGTTCGAATGGACGCGCGCCGCCGGCGAGCCGCTGGGCCTCGACATTCGCTGGAAGGACACGGGCGGAGTGTGCGAAGGCAATAATCTGTGGGCGTCGGGCTGTCCCAATGTGGATACGCTGGGCGTACGCGGCGCAGATATTCATTCCAGCCGGGAGATCGCCAAGCTCTCCAGCCTGCCCGAGCGTGCCCAGCTGTCGGCGGTGATGCTGATGCAGTTCGCCCGCGGCCGGTTCAACGCTGCAGAGGCGCGCGCGCTGGCGAAGGGCTAGCCGGGTTCAGGGACGTCAGGGGGAGAGTTCATGCTGGTGGTGCGCGCGGCCCGGTCGGGCGATGTCGACGGGTTCTTGAAGTTGGCCCGGGCGGCGGGTCCGGGCTTCACCAGCCTGTCGCTGCCCGATGATGCCCTCGCGGCCAAGCTGGCGGCGTCGGAAGCCGCGTTTGACGGCACGCTGAGCGATCCGTGCGACTGCAATTATCAGCTCATGCTGGAAGATACAGACACCGGCGACATCCTGGGCACCTCGGCGGTCAAAGCCATGGTGGGGATCAAGAAGCCGTATTTCGACTTCAAGATTTTCACTTTCGCCCAGGCCTCGAAGGAAGCGGGCAAGCGCTTTGACATGGACGCCATGCTGCTGGTCAATGATTTCGCCGGCTCGACAGAGGTCGGCTCGCTCTTTGTCAGCGATGCGGCGCGCGGTGCCGGGGCGGGCAGTCTGACGGCCAAGGCGCGCTATCTGCTGGTGGCGTCCGCCCGCGAGCGCTTCGGCAAGCGCATCTTGTCCGAATTGCGCGGCGTGGTGGATGAGAAGGGCGATTCCATCTTCTTCGAGCATGTGTCGCGTCCCTTTTTCCGGATGAGCTTTGATGAGGCTGACCGGCTCTCGGCGGCCACCGACAATCAATTCATCCTCGACCTCATGCCGTCCCACCTCATCTATCTTGACCTTTTGCCGCGCGAGGCGCGCGCGGTCATCGGCAAGACCCATCCCCACGGCGTCAACGCCTTGCGCCTGCTTGAGGCCGAGGGCCTGCGCTATGAGCGCTATGTGGACATTTTCGACGGCGGCCCGCTGGTCTCGTGCGGCGCGGACGAGGTGCGCACCATCCGCGAAAGCCGGGTGCTGCCGGTCGCCGGTACCAGCCCGGCCGGTGACCGCCGCCGCGCCCTGGTCTCCAATGACCGGATCGGCGATTTCCGCTGTGTCTATACGCAGATCACCCATGACGAGGCCCAAGCCGGCCTCGACGACGACGCCCGGCGCGCGCTGGATGTGCGCGTAGGCGATCCCGTGCGCTTCTGGATCAAGGACTGACCCCATGACCGCGTCCCTCTTCATCAATGGTGCCTGGCGTGATGGCCGCGCCGCTGCCTTCCGCTCCATCGATCCGTCCAGTGCCGATACCGTCTGGGAGGGTGCTGCCGCCTCGCCGCAGGATGTGCGCGCGGCCTTTGCGGCAGCGCGGGCAGCCTTCCCGGACTGGGCGCTGGCGGAGTATGACACGCGCCGTGCCATCGCTGAACGGTTCGGCGAGCTCCTGAAAGAACGCAGCGAGACCATCGCCGAGCTGATCGCGCGCGAAACCGGCAAGCCGCTCTGGGAGGCGCGCACCGAAGCGGGCGCCATGGCCGGCAAGATCGCGGTATCGGTGAAGGCTTATGCGGAGCGGACCGGAACCACCCGCACCGAAACCGATTTCGGCGAGCAGACGCTGGAGCACAAGCCGCTGGGCGTCATGTTCGTGCTGGGGCCGTATAACTTCCCCGGCCATCTGCCCAATGGCCATATCGTCCCGGCCCTGTTGGCGGGCAATACGATTGTCTTCAAGCCGTCTGAACTCACTCCGGCCATTGGCGCGCTGATGGCGCAGCTGTGGGCGGACGCGGGCCTGCCCGACGGCGTGCTGAATCTGGTGCAGGGCGCGCGTGAAACCGGTGCCGCGGCGCTGGATGATCCCGATCTCGATGGCGTGCTGTTCACCGGCTCCTGGGCCACGGGATCTTTCATCCACAAAAAGTTCGCCGGACGCACCGGAATTCAGCTGGCGCTGGAGATGGGCGGCAACAACCCGCTTGTGGTCTGGGACGCCGCCGACGCCGGGGCTGCGGCCCGCGTGGCGGTCCTGTCGGCCTACATCACCGCCGGTCAGCGCTGCTCGTGCGCGCGCCGCCTGATCGTGCCCGAAGGCCAGGCGGGCGACGCCGTGGTCGCGGCGGTCGCCGCCCTGATCCCGCAGCTGACGCTGGGTGTCTGGAACGCAAGCCCCGAACCTTTCATGGGGCCGCTGGTCAGCACCCACGCCGCTGATCAGGTGCTCAAGGCCCAGGACGCGCTGCTGGCGCTGGGCGCGCGCGCGATTGTCAAGGCAGGGCGGGGCCCCGGACCGGCCTTTGTAACGCCGGGCCTGTTGGATGTGCAGGGCGTGAAGACGCCGGACGAGGAAGTGTTCGGCCCGCTGCTGCAGGTGCGCCGCGCGGCAAGCTTCGAGGCGGCTTTGGCCGAAGCCAACAACACCGCCTATGGCCTGGCTGCAGGCCTGGTCAGTGATGATGCCTCGCTTTGGCCGCGCTTCCGCGCGCTGGTACGGGCGGGCATTGTGAACTTCAACCGGCCGACGCCGGGTGCCGCGTCGACCATGCCGTTCGGTGGCCCCGGCCAGTCCGGCAATCTGCGCCCCAGCGCCTTCTATGCAGCCGATTACTGCGCGTATCCGGTGGCAGCCCAGGCGGCACCCACCCTGGTGCGTCAGGCGATCAAGGGGCTCGATGGATGACCGGCGCGGTGGAAGCCAATTTCGACGGGCTGGTCGGCCCGACCCATAATTATGGCGGGCTCGCGCCGGGCAATCTCGCCAGCGCCAAAAATCGCGGTGCCGTGGCGCGTCCGCGCGCCGGGGTGCTGGAAGGCCTCTCCAAGGCGCGAAGCCTGGCCGATGCGGGGCTGGTCCAGGGCCTGCTCCCGCCGCAGGAGCGTCCGGATATTCCGGCCCTGCGCGCGCTGGGCTTTACCGGCCGCAGTGATGGCGCGGTGTGGGAGGCGGCTTACAAGGCCGCGCCGGAACTGGCGCTGAACATGCTGTCGGCCTCGTCCATGTGGGCGGCCAATGCCGCCACCGTCTCGCCGGGCGTGGATGCAGCGGACGGGCGTGTGCATTTCACGCCGGCCAATCTGGTGACGGCGCTGCACCGGTCCATCGAACACCGGCAGACCCAAAAGGCGCTGTCGCGCATCTTCGCCGATGAGCGCCGTTTCGCCGTCCACGACGCTCTGCCCAGCCAGGCCCATTTCGCCGATGAAGGCGCGGCCAATCATGTGCGCCTGTGCGCGCAGCATGGCGCGCCTGGCGTGGAGATTTTCGTCCATGGCCGCGACGCGTTCGAGACCTGGCAGGCGAAGTATCCCGCTCGCCAGACCCTGCAGGCCTGCGAGGCGGTCGCGCGCCGCCACGGACTCGATCCGGCGCGCACCGTGCATATCCGCCAGTCGCGCAAGGCCATCGAGGCGGGTGCCTTCCATAATGACGTGGTGTGCGTGGGGACCGGCCCGGTGCTGTTCTATCACGAGCACGCGTTCGAGGATTCCCCCGCAGCCCTCGACGCCATCCGCCGCGCCGCGGACGGCCTGTTCGAGCCGGTCTTTGTGGAGGTGCCCGACGCCGAGGTCCCGCTGATCGACGCCATCACCTCATACCTGTTCAATTCCCAGCTTCTGATCTGGCCGGGCGAGAGCCGCCAGGTCCTGTTGGCACCGAAGGAGACTGAAGAGACCGCTTCGACGCTGGAATATTCCCAGCGCCTGACCGCCGGCAATGGACCCATCGGCGCGGTTCAGTTCGCTGATGTGCGCCAGTCCATGCGCAATGGCGGCGGGCCAGCCTGTCTGCGCCTGCGCGTGGTGCTGGATGAGGCCCAGCGCGCCGCGGTCAATCCGGGTGCCTGGCTGACGGCGCAGCGTCATGATGCGCTCACCGCCTGGGCCCATACCCACTACCGCGAGACGCTGGCTCCGGGCGATCTGGGCGATCCGGCTCTGGTGGATGAAAACCGGGCAGCGCTCGACGCGCTCACCGGCATTCTGCAGCTGGGATCGGATTTCTATCCGTTCCAGAGGGCCGGCCGTTAATTCCCGAACCGGTAGCCGAGCCGCACGCCGATCTCGTCCAGTGCCTGGTTGCGGCCATTACCCAGGATCTGGCCGTGAGAATAGTGCTCGTAGAACACGCCCACGCGCCAGGTGTCGTTCAGGGCGTAGTCGGTCCCCAGGCGCAGGTGGAACTGAAAGTGCGAGCCGAGCCCGGCGCGGGTGGCGGCCAGGCGGATGCGGTCGGGATTGTCGGGCGGCAGATCGACATAATCGGTCACGCCATCATGATAGGCGATGCCCCATGAGCCCTCGACAGACAGGCGCTGGGTCACCGGGCCTTCCCAGGCCAGCCCCACAGCGCCCAGATTGGTCAGGCCCGCCGTGTTGAACGAGCCCATGATATAGGGCCGCGGGGCGTACGCCCAGTTCAGGAAACCGGGACTGTCAAACAGTGCCTCGACGATGATCTGTGACCCGTCCTCGGTGCCGTTATACACGTCATGAGCGGCCACCCCGACCCGCAGCTCGCTGAGCTGGGCGTGGGCGGGCGCGCCAAGCGCGCAGGCGGCGGCGATAGCGCTGAGCGCGGCGATACGGCAAAGCATGACGGTTACCCCTGCTGATCGAGTCGCGCGACGATACTCCGGTGACCCGGCTGCGGCTAGAGTCAGGTTGTGGCGTCGTCGTCCGTCTGCAGCCTGCCGGCAAGATAACCCAGCACCTCGCGCGCGGCCTCGAAGGTCGGCTGGCCGTCTTCTGCGATCAGGTCTTTGGTGAGGACCGCATGGGGGAAGGGATTGCCCTTCGGGTTCTTGGCTGAGTCCGGCATGACCCGCGTCAGGGCGCGGTCCGGCCCGATGAGATCGGTGAGGGCGGCGAAGCGCTCGGCCTTGCAGGACGGATCGCCGTCAAAGCGCAGCGCCATCACCGGCAGGTCGCTGCGCGCTTTGAGGCCCGCCGCTTCGGCCGGTGTAAGGTGCAGCCCGCCGGCATTGTTGAACGGCACGGCGGGTTCGGCGGCCACGGCGGCGGCGACGCTGGGGTCAATCGCCACCGACCACGCGAAATTGCCTGACAGGCACAGACCCACCGCGCCCACGCCCGGCCCGCCGCACTCGGCATGGGCCTGACGGGCGAGCGCGCGCAGCCAGTCTGAAATCGGCGACCCGCCCTCGCGGGCGAACAGGCGGATCTCTCTGGAGATGCAGGCACGCGCCATGCCGCCCACCCGGCCATGCAGGGCCAGAACCTCCTCCAGATCACTGCCCGCCGGGTCCATGTAAGCGGGAGCATAGACCCGGAAGCCGGCCGCCTCGATCCAGCGCGCCAGCCGCCAGAACTCGCTCACAAACCCCGGCAGCTCATGCATCAGGATGACGCCCGGCCCATGGCCGCTGGCGAGCACCGGATGGGCCATGCCTGCACCGTCAAAATCGAACACCGTGTCGAACGGCGTGCGGTCGTCCAGGGCCAGGGTATCGGCGAAGGGCAGGGTCATGAGGGGGCTTGCATCTTGAGGGGCGGGGGAATGAAACGCGCCGCGATCATTCCCGCTGCCGGCCCGAAGGGCAAGGCCTGTCCCGGCACCCCTTAGGAACGCCGGGACGGCCACACCCCTACTGGATCGTCGCTTGCGCCGGGGGCCGCGCGTTGCGGCTGACCGCGTGGCCGTTGACGGTGAGGGCACCGGCTTCAGACGACACGGTGATCATGTCGCCGTCGTTGAGCTTGCCAGCCAGGATCAGCCGGGCCAACGGGTCCTGCAGCTCCTTCTGGATCACGCGCTTCAAAGGCCGGGCGCCATAGGCCGGGTCATAGCCCTTCTGCGCCAGCCAGCTGCGCGCCGCCTCGTCCATGGAGAGCGTCATGCGCCGGTCGGCCAGCAGGGCCTCCAGGCGTTTGAGCTGGATGTCCACGATCGAGCCCATGTGCTGCTCTTCGAGGCGGCGGAACAGGATGATCTCGTCAATCCGGTTCAGGAATTCCGGGCGGAAGGCCGCGCGCACCGCGCCCATCACATTGTCCCGGGCATCCTCCACATCGCCCGACAGAAGAAATTCGGACCCCAGATTGGAGGTCATGATCAGGATGGTGTTCCTGAAATCCACCGTGCGGCCCTGACCATCGGTCAGCCGGCCATCATCGAGCACCTGGAGGAGCACGTTGAACACGTCCGGGTGGGCTTTCTCCACCTCGTCAAAGAGCACCACCTGATAGGGCCGGCGGCGCACGGCCTCGGTCAGGGCGCCGCCTTCGTCATAGCCCACATAGCCCGGCGGGGCACCGATCATCCGGCTGACCGAGTGCTTCTCCATGTATTCCGACATGTCCAGGCGCGTGACCGCGCTTTCATCGTCGAACAGGAACTCGGCCAGCGCCTTGGTCAGCTCGGTCTTGCCGACGCCCGTGGGGCCCAGGAACAGGAAGGAGCCGATAGGCCGGGCGGGGTCCTTCAGCCCCGCGCGTGAGCGGCGCACCGCGTCGGACACCGCTTCCAGCGCATCATCCTGACCGACCACGCGCGCGCGCAGGCCGTCCTCCATGGCCATCAGCTTCTCGCGCTCGCCTTCGAGCATCTTGTCCACCGGCACGCCGGTCCAGCGGCTGACCACGCCGGCGATCTGCTCGTCGTCGACAACCTCCTTGACCAGCACGCCCTGGCCATTGGCGGCGCTGGCGGCTTCGGCGTCGGAGAGGCGCTTTTCCAGCTCCGGGATGCGGCCGTATTTCAGCTCCGACGCCCGCGCCAGATCGCCCCGGCGCTCGGCGTCGGCGAGCTCGGCGCGCAGCCGGTCCAGCTGCTCCTTCACATCGGTGGCGGACGCCAGCTTGTCCTTCTCGGCGCGCCAGGCGGCGGTCATTTCATTGGAGCGCTGCTCCAGCTCCGACAGCTCTTTCTTGAGCGTTTCCAGACGCGTGCGCGAGGCGTCGTCCTTCTCTTTCTTGAGCGCTTCGCCCTCGATCTTCAGCTGGATGATGCGCCGGTCGAGCTCGTCCAGCGCCTCCGGCTTGGAATCCACCTGCATGCGCAGGCGCGCCGCCGCCTCGTCCATCAGATCGATGGCCTTGTCGGGCAGGAAGCGGTCGGTGATGTAGCGGTTGGACAGGGTCGCGGCGGCGACAATCGCGCTGTCGGCGATGCGCACGCCGTGGTGCACCTCGTACTTCTCTTTCAGCCCGCGCAGGATGGAGACCGTGTCCTCCACGCTCGGCTCGTCGACAAACACCGGCTGGAAACGGCGCGCCAGCGCGGCGTCCTTCTCCACATGCTTGCGGTATTCATCCAGCGTCGTGGCACCGATGCAGTGCAGCTCGCCGCGCGCCAGAGCGGGCTTCAGGAGATTGGAGGCGTCCATCGCCCCGTCCGTCTTGCCCGCGCCCACCAGGGTGTGCATCTCGTCAATGAACAGGATGATGCCGCCGGCGGCCGCTTCCACCTCTGACAGCACGCTTTTCAGGCGCTCCTCGAACTCGCCGCGATACTTCGCGCCGGCAATGAGCGAGCCCATGTCCAGCGCCATCAGCTTTTTGTCTTTGAGGCTCTCAGGCACATCACCATTGACGATGCGCAGGGCCAACCCTTCAGCGATGGCGGTCTTGCCCACGCCCGGCTCGCCGATCAGCACCGGATTATTCTTGGTGCGCCGCGACAGGACCTGCACCGCGCGCCGGATTTCCTCGTCTCGGCCGATCACCGGATCGAGCTTGCCCGCGCGCGCCGCGGCCGTCAGGTCGCGGGCGTACTTCTTAAGCGCCTCATAGGTGTCTTCGGCCGACTGGCTGTCGGCGGTGCGGCCCTGGCGCAGATCATTGATCGCGGTGTTGAGGCCCTGGGCCGTCACGCCGGCCTGCTTGAAAATCTCGGCCGGCTTCGTACCCGCCACCACGCTAAGCGCCTGAAGCAGGCGCTCGGCGGTGACGAACTGGTCGCCAGCCTTCTGCGCCGCTTCCTCGGCGGTGGTGAAGACTTCGGCCGTGCGCGGTGCCAGATAAAGCTGGCCGCCGCCCTCCACCTTGGGCAGGGCGTCGAGCGCGCGCTCGGTCAGGTCCTGCACCAGCTCCGGGCGCCCGCCCGCCGCGCGGATCAGATTGACCGCCAGCGCGCCTTCATCATCCAGCAGCGCTTTCAACAAGTGCTCGGGCGCGAAATGCTGGTGCTTGCGCCTCATGGCCAGGCCTTGCGCGGCTTGCAGCACAGCACGGGCGCGATCGGTGAATTTCTCGATATTCATGGCGGCTATCCGTCTCCTGAGTGTCAGCGAGACAGGCGGGCCGGGACCTTGCTTGAAGCGCCCCGTCCGCCCGGTTCAAAGCGCATGTAGGTGTTGCATATCGGGCACACAAGAGCCGGCCAACTGCGGCGATTTTACCGCGCGACACCTGCCAGCGCGCGCTTCGCCGTCTCCGGGTCAAGCGCGGCAAAGGCTTCGTATTGCGACAGGAAGACCTGCCCCGACAGCGCCTCCAGGAAGTGCGAGCGCTTGAGCCGGTCCATGACCGGGCCCTTCACCTCGGACAGGTGCAGCTTGATATCCGTGCTGGCCAGGCGCGTATTGATGGCCTCGAGGCTTTCCAGCGCGCTCATATCGATGAAATTGACCGCCGGGCACATCAGGATGATGTGGCGCGCGTCCGGGTTTTCGGCGACGAGCTGATAGACCCGGTCTTCGAGATAGCGCGCATTGGCGAAATACAGGCTTTCATCCACCCGCAGCGTCACCACCAGCGGCGAGGTGATCACCGCGTGGCGCTCGATGTTGCGAAAATGCTCTCCGCCCGGCACCTGACCCACCACGGCCGCATGGGGCCGGCTGGTGCGGTAGAGGAAGAGCACCAGCGACAGGATCACGCCAACGCTTACGCCCGCTTCCACCCCCATCACCAGCGTTACGGCGATGGTGGCGGCCATGGCGGCGAAATCGGCTTTGGAATACCGGAAGGCCCGCCCCAGCGCCCCGAAATCCACCAGCGACAGCACCGCCACGATGATGGTCGCCGCCAGCACCGCAATCGGCAGGTGAAAGATCAGCGGCGTCAGGAAGGCCGCAGCCAGCAAGATACCCGCAGCTGTAAAGGCCCCTGCTGCGGGCGTAGCGGCACCGGCGTCGAAATTGACCACCGAGCGGGCAAAGCCGCCGGTCACCGGAAACCCGCCGCTGAGCGAGGCCGAGACATTGGACGCGCCCAGCGCGACCAGCTCCTGATCGGGGTCGATGCGCTCGCGCTTCTTGGCGGCCAGGGTCTGGGCCACCGACACCGATTCCACAAACCCGATCACCGAGATCAGCATGGCCGAGGCCAGCAGGAGCTGCACCAGTTCCAGCTCGAAGCTCGGCAAGGTGAAGGGCGGCAGCCCTTGCGGCACCTCGCCCACCACCGCCACGCCGCGCGCGCCGAGATCGAACACCAGCACCGCGCCGATGGAGGCGGCCACCGCGATCACCGGGCCGATCTTGGTGACGATGCCGGCGGCTTTCTCCGGCACGCGCATGGCCATGAGAAGCGGTTTCAGCCCTGAGCGCACGAACAGCAAAAAGCCCAGCGCTGCGGTGCCAACCGCCAGCGTGTAGGGATTGGTCTGCATTACCGATCCGGTCAGGCTCGACACGATTTCCACCAGCGTGTGACCGCCGCCCGGTACGCCCAGAATATGGCGCAGCTGGCTGGCCGCGATGATCACGCCCGACGCCGTGATGAAGCCGGAAATGACCGGGTGGGACAGGAAATTGGCCAGAAAGCCCAACCGGAACACGCCCATCAGCAAAAGGATCACGCCCGACAGGAAGGCCAGCGTCACCGCCGCCGTGGCGTAGCCGATGGTGCCGGTGTCTGCGATCTGCCCCACCGCCGCCGCCGTCATCAGCGACACCACCGCCACCGGCCCGACCGCCAGAGCCCGGCTGGTGCCGAAGATCGCGTAGGCGATCAGCGGCGCGATGGAGGCATAGAGCCCGGCCTCGGGCGGCAGACCGGCCAGCAGCGCGTAGGCCAGTGATTGCGGGATCAGCATGATCGTGACGATCACCGCTGCGGTCAGATCGCTGGCCAGCGTTTCGCCTTTATAGCGCCGCCCCCAGTCCAGGATCGGCAGATAGCGCGACAGGCGCATGGCGCCGCCTCAGCCTTCCAGCTGGCTGCGCAGGCCCGAAATGTCGTAACCGGCATCGGCGGCGCGGGAAATGATTTCATCCGCGCTCAGGCCGTCTGGCCGGCCCAGCGCCCACAGCACCGTGCACCGCGTGCCCGAGCGGCAATAGGCGAGCGTCTTGCCTTTGGCCGAGGCCTCCTTGAACGCTGCCACCGCGTCGGGCGGAAACTGGCCGCCGGACACCGGGATATGCACAAAGCTGAGGCCCGCCGCTTCGGCCGCCGCGCGCAGGGCCGTGGCATCCGGCTGGCCCGGATCTTCATGGTCGGGCCGGTTGGCGATGATCACGGAGAAGCCCGCCCTGGCCGCCTGCGCCACGTCCTCGGGCGAGATTTGCGGGCTTACGGACAGCTGGTCGGTGAGGGTCTTGGGGGTCATGGGTCTTGCGCCTCCATGGAGTGGAGCGGGAACATTCTCTATCCACTCATAAGCTGCCGCGCAGATGGCGTCGACCAGCCCGGATCACAAGGGCGTCACCACGCCGCAGGGTGCCAAGTCTCCAACCCCTCAAATTCCGGCAGGTCCAGCGCCAGCGCCAGGTTCTGCATCGCCTGCACGGCGGCACCTTTCAGGAGATTGTCCAGCGCGCACACGATGACCGCGCGCCGGCCGTCTTCGCTCAGCGTCAGCCCGCCCAGCACCGCGCCGGGCCGGTTCGCGCCGTCGGTGATTTCAGGGATGGCGTCCATGACGCGGATCAGTGTCTCGCCTTCATAAGCGCTGGCGTAGGCCGCATGCAGCTCCGCCGCGCTGACGGCCTGAGCAAATTCCAGCTGGGCGGTCATGACGATGCCGCGGAAGAAGGCCGCCACATGGGGGCTGAAGCGCACCTCATGGCCCAGATGCCGGCTCATCTCGCGCTCATGGACATGGCCCGCGAGCATGTAGGGCATGAGATTATCTTTCAGCGCGGCCAGATCATTCTTGCGGCTGGGCGTGGTCCCGGCACCGGAATAGCCTGACACACCAAACAGATGCGCCGGGCCGGACAGCCATGGCCTGACCGGGGCCACGCACAGCTGACCTGCCGTGGCATAGCAGCCGGGATTGGAAATGCGGCGCGCGCCGGTCAGCGCCCCGCGCCCGTAAATCTCCGGCAGGCCATAGATCCAGGCGTCATCAAAGCGGTAGTCGGCGGAGAGATCCACCAGCACCGTGTCCGGCGCCTGCGCATCAAATGCCGCCACGTAGGGCGCGGCCTGTCCGTTGGGCATGGCCAGGATCACTGCGTCCACGCCGCGCGATGCGCAGGCTTCCGGGTCCAGCGCCTCGAATGTCAAATCCGCCGGCGCTTCGGGGGCGAGCTCGCGGACCGGCGTGCCGTCCATGGCGCGCGAGACCGCAAACGACAGCCGCATGTCCTCGCGCCGCGCCAGCAGCGCAATCAGCTCGCGCCCGGTATGGCCGCGCGCCCCGATCAGGCCGACGGTCTTCATGCTTCCTCCAGCGTCGGCGGCAGGGCAGAGATGCGCGCCACCATGGCCGGAATGCGTGTCAGGTCCGCTTCGCCCCGCCAGAATACGGTCCAGCGTCCCTGCTTCACCGCGCCATGACAGGTGGAATAATAGAACTCATTGACCGGATTATCGCTGCGCGAGCGCCAGTACAGGCGCGGCGCATGGGCGATCAGACGTTTCCAGACCGCCCCGCCCAGACCCTCGCCGCGGGCCTCGTCCAGCACCGCGAACTTGTCCAGATACACTGCATCGCCGAGCCGCGCGGTGATCGCTGCCGCGCGGTATTGCTCGGTCACAAACGTGCGCTCGAAATCCAGCCGGTCGAAATAGTCCGCGACCGGTTTGCGCCCGAACGAGCTTTCGATGAGGTGCGCCATGCGGGCCCGGTCGATCTCGTCAAGCGAGGTCAGCTCCAGCATGCGCTCGCCCTTGCGCACCAGCGTGCCGGCGCCGGCATGGGTGAACAGCTCCTTGGCCAACTCCTCGGGCCGTGTGATCGACACCGAGCTCGACAGCGGCAGATCATCAAGCAGGCGCTTGATCTCCTGCAGTTTCAGCCGCATGCCGCCCGTCACCCAGTCGGCGGCCATGAGGTCGTCATGGTCGGTGGCCAGGTTGATCGCCGAGATCGGCGCGCCCGACGCGTCCAGCAGGGCGCCGGTCCCGGTCAGGAACACGATCTTGTAGGGCTGCAGCTCATGCACCAGGGCCCGCACCGCACTGTCTGCGTTGACGTTCACAAGCCTGCCGTCGGCCGTATCGCCGAGGCAGCCCAGGATCGGCGCCTGGCCCGCGCGCGCCGCCGCGGCGACCAGTTCCAGACGCACGCGTGTGGGCGAGCCCACGCGGCCGAGCCTGGCCTCGTCGATCAGGTCTGCCTCGAACACGCCAGACGGAATGGCCGCGGCGCGTCCGCCCCGGTCGCGCACGGCCTGGACGAGTTTCAGATTCACGGCTGTCAGCGTGTCGCGCACCACGCCCATGGCCGCGGGAGGCGTGATGCGCAGGCCGTCCACGCGCTCCTCAGGATAGCCGGCTGCTTCCAGCGTGGCGTTGAGCTGCGGTCCGCCGCCATGCACCACGATCGGTGCCAGCCCCACCGATTGCAGAAAGGCCAGCGCGCCGGCGAGCGCATCCAGGTCTTCCTCGATGATGGCTCCGCCCACCTTGATGACGGCGAAGCGTTCCTGATCCAGAGCGGAAAAACGCGTGAGGTATTCGCGGATCTCCTTGCCGTCGCGCATGTTGGACAATAGCTGCACGATGGCCGCGCGCACCGGCGCGGGCTGGGCGGGGGCTTGGGCGGATTCACGGGTCATGGGCGGATCATCCGGACTGGACTGCAGACAAGGACAGGGGCGCAAGGATTGACGGCGCGCCTCATCGCTCCTCGATCATGCGCTCCATCAGCGCCTTCTGCACGTGCAGCCGGTTTTCCGCCTCCTCAATTCCGAGGAAGGCCGGGCTGTCGACCACCGCATCGGCGATCTTCACATTGCGCCGCATGGGCAGGCAGTGGCTCACCACGCCGGCGTCCGTCAGCGCCATCTTGGCCTCGTCGATAATGAAACCCGCGCCTTTGGCGCGATAGGGTGCCTCGGCGTCCCAATTACCGTAGAAGGGCAGCGCGCCCCAGCTCTTGGCATAGACGGCGTGGGCACCGGCATAGGCGGCTTCAGGGTCGGTCGTCACGGTCAGGGATGTTCCCGCTTCACCGCAGAAGCGCTGGGCCGCGCCCATATAGCGCTCATCCAGACGATAGACCGCGTCCGGGATCAGCAGGCGCACGTTCATCCCGAATTTCGACGCGATCAGCAGGGCTGAATTGGCCACCGCCGTGTTCAGCGGCTTGGGATGCGGCACCCAGGTCAACAGGAAGTCCTTGCCGCGTACATCGCCCATACGGTCCTGCAGCGCCATCATCAGCGCCAGTTCCTGACAGGGATGGACGATGGTCTCCATATTGATCACCGGCACGGTGGCGTGTTTGGCATAGGCGGTGATCAGCGGGTCTTCGCGCTCGGATGTCCAGTCCTGAAACTTGGGAAAGCAGCGGATCGCGATCAGGTCGACATAGCGCGACAGCACCCGCGCCGCCTCGCGCACATGCTCTTCGGGGTCGCCGTCCATCACCGCGCCGTCATGAATTTCCAGCGGCCAGGTCTGGCCGCGCGCGTCCAGCACGATGGCGTGCCCGCCCAGCTGGCGCGCGCCCAGATCAAACGAGGTGCGCGTGCGCAGGGACGGGTTGAAGAACATCAGCGCGATGGACTTGCCCTTCAGCGCCTCGCCCTGGGGGCTGTCTTTCAACACGCGCGCGCGATCGATCATGGCCTGCAGCTCGTCGCGGGACCAGTCTTCGGTGCTCAGGAAATGACGCATGGCGCAAGGCTCCGGAAAGCGCGGCGAGAGTCGAAGCCAAGCGGTGTAATCGCCTGCGTGCGCCTTGGCAAATGACGTTGCAGCCACGCCCCCGCGTGCTAGCTCTCAGGCCCATGGTCGAGGTGGTGTTTCACGAGGCGTATGTCGCGGCGGGCGTGCCCGCCGGTCACCGCTTTCCCATGGGCAAGTTCAGGGCGGTCGCCGGCGAGCTGATCGCCAGCGGTCTGATCACGGACTGGGACGCGTTTCACCGGCCCGCGCCGGCCCCCGCCGCTTGGCTGCAGCTCGCCCATGACCCGGCCTATGTGGATCAGGTGCTGGGTGCGGCGGTGCCGGCCCCGCTGGCCCGGCGCATCGGGTTGGAGATGACGCCGTCCGTCGCCCTGCGCTCGCAATGCGCTGTGGCGGGCACGGCTTTGGCAGCAAGACTGGCGCTAGAGCATGGCGCGGCCTGCAATACCGCCGGCGGCAGCCACCATGCCGATGCACAAGGCGGTGCGGGTTTCTGCGTCTTCAATGATGTGGCCGTCGCGGCCCGGCTGTTGCTCGCTGAAGGCGCAGTCCAGCGCGTGCTCGTCATCGATCTCGACGTGCATCAGGGCGACGGCACGGCGCGCATTTTCGAACAGGACCCCCGCGTCTTCACCCTGTCGGTTCATTGCGAGGCGAACTGGCCGCGCCGCAAGGCGATGTCGGACATGGATATCGGCCTGCCCCAGGGGACCGAAGACGCCGCCTACCTCGCCGCCGCCCGCGCCGCGGTGGACGACGCGCTGGAGGCCAGCCGGCCCGATCTGGTGTTCTTCAACGCCGGGGTCGACCCCCACCGCGAGGACCGGCTGGGCCTGTTGTCGCTTACGAACGAGGGGCTGGCCGTGCGCGAAGCGATGGTATTCGACGCCTGCCTCAAACGCGGCGTGCCCGTCACCGGCGTGCTGGGCGGCGGCTATGCCCGCGATCTCGATGCCCTGGCCCGGCGCCACGCGCTTCTTCACCACGCGGCGGATGCGGCGCTGAGGCGGTACTGAGCATTTTCAGCAAAAGTGGGGACCGGTTTCGCGGTTCGACAATGCGACAAAGCAAAAGGCAAGCTAGCGGCTACCCGCACACCGTTTCGAGCAATACTTCACCTCGTCCCAGACCCGCTCCCATTTCTTGCGCCAGGTGAAGGGCCGCCCGCACGTCACGCAGGTTTTCTGCGGCAGATCGGCTTTGGCGGTCGCGTTGCGGCGGTTGGATCCTTTGGCCATGGCTCAGAACAGGCTCCCTTGCGCCGGATCGGGTGCGGCTTTCGCCTTGCGCCGCTGCGTTGCCGATCCGGTCTGTTTCAGCCCGGATTTTCGGCTGCCGTGGCGGGCCTGGATGGCGTCGCTGGCGGGCCCGTGCCCGGCACTGCGGCGCAGGGCGCTGAGCTTTGCCTTCGCCTCGCGCGCGGCCTGTTCGTGATCGACGATGCGGTCGGGATAGATGACGCCCAGCCGCACCCCCGCCGCCTCCAGCACCCCTTGCGGCGCGCTCCAGGGCGCATGGCGGAAGGGCGCGGGGAGGGCGGCGAGCTCGGGAACCCAGCGGGCGATGAACACGCCATCCGGGTCCTGATCCATGGATTGCTTCACCGGGTTATAGATGCGCGGCGTGTTCACGCCGGTCACGCCCGACTGCATCTGGAACTGGGGATAGTGAATGCCCGGCTCGAAATCGGTGAAGCGGCGCGCCAGCGCCTGGGCCGGGCGTTTCCAGTCCTGCCACAGATGATAGCTGGAAAATGCCGCGGCCATGGCGCGCATGCGGAAATTCAGCCAGCCGGTATGGTCCAGCGCGCGCATGCACGCATCCAGAAACGGCAGGCCCGTGCGGCCCTCAATCCATCGCGCCAGCGTCTCCGGGTTGGCCTCCGGCCGCGCGCCGCGATAGGCCGGGTGCAGGTCGCGGACCGCCAGCTCCGGCTCGTCTTCAAACTTCTGCATGAAATGGCAATGCCAGTGCAGGCGCGAGATGAAGCTCTCCACAGAGCGCGCAAATCCCGTCTCACCTGCCGCGCGGTGAGCGGCCAGCGCGCGGCCCGCACCCTGATACGCCTCACGCACCGAGATGGAGCCCAGCGCCAGATGCGCCGACAGGCGCGAGCAGGCGTCAAAGGCGCTCACCGGCGAGGACATGGCGCGGCGGTATTCGCGCCCGCGCGCAAACAGGAAGCTTTCCAGATCCGCCACGGCCTGGCGACGCCCGCCTGTCTGGCGCTCCGGGCAGGGATCGGGGGCCAGGCCCAGCGCCGCGGGTGCCGGGACCCGCTCCGAAGGCGCGCCCGCATCCTGGAGCCGCGCGGGTGCCGGGATGACAGGCTGGCTCATGAACCCGTCCCAGCGCTTCGCCCAGCCATTGCGCGAGGCCAGCGCGCGGATCACGCCGGTCTGGCGATGCTCGATGAAGACAATGCCTTGCCGGCGCGCCCAGCGGGCCACAGCCCGGTCGCGCTCCCATGTGGCGATCAGCCCGGTTTCTTCATGGGCGTGGATGGCGTCGATCGGTTGCTGGCGGTGCAATCCCTCCAGCACCGCCACCGCCTCGCCCGTGCGCACGGTCAGCGATCCACCGCGGGCGCGCAGTGCCCGGTCGAGCTCGGCCAGCGTCTCGGTCAGGAAGGCATAGTGGCGGCCGGAATAATCGGGCTGCGCCCACAGCCAGGGCTCGATGATGTACAGACAGATGACCGGCCCGTCCGCGGACGCCGCCGCGGCCAGCGCCGCGTGGTCCTGTGCGCGCAGATCACGCTTGAACCAGACCAGCTGCGCGCCCATCGCGGCCTTCAGCCATTGGCGCGGCGGCGCGCCAGCCCTTGCAGCGCCGGCCGGATCACCAGAAAGGCGCGGTAGAGCGCTTCGCCGATCCAGACAAACGGGGGCAGGGCGGCGACATGGCCCAGCCAGCGCCAGCCGGGCGTGGCTTTCCACAGCTCGGCAAAGGCCGCGGCCCCCGACACCAGCACGCCATCGGCCCGGCGCACGTGAAAGCGCTTGAGCGCGGCGTCCTGTGTGATCTCCGGCGGCGCGCCCGCGCCTGTGCTGACATCGGTGAAGCGCGCCTGCGCGCCCTGGCGCTGATACAGGCCGATCTCGGCCCGGCACAGCGGGCAGGCGCCGTCAAAGAAGACCTCGCAGGCCGGCGCGTTAGCGGTGTCGTCAGTATTTTGCGTTTGATGTTCCATGACGCCAGACATAGGTCTTGGCGCACGGCAGAACAGGGCGGGCGTCGATGCGGGCAGCGGTGATCGGAGCGGGTTTGACGGGCGCGGCGGCGGCGCGCGCGCTGGCGCTGGCCGGGCTCGAGCCGGTCCTGTTCGACAAGGGGCGCGGCCCCGGCGGACGCCTGTCGACCCGGCGGGCCGAGACGCCGCTGGGCGAGGTGCGCATTGATCACGGTGCCCAGTTCGTCACTGCCGAAACGGCCGGGTTTCAGGCGCTGATCGACGAGGCGGCAGAGGCCGGCGCAGCGCAGGTCTGGCGTGCGCGCCTGGTCTCGATTGATCGCGTGGGCGGCATGCAGCCCTTGCGGCCCAAAACCCGCTGGGTGGGCACGCCGGGCATGAACGCCCTGGTGCGCACGGCGCTGAGCGGGCAGCAGGTCCGGTTCGCGGCGCGGGCGCTGCGCCTGTCGGGCGAACCGGGTGCCTGGCATGTGCATTTCGAGGATGGCCAGGCGGAAGGCCCGTTCGAGCGGATCGCCCTGACCCTGCCGCCTGAACAATTGATCGAGCTCCTCGCGCGCACCGACGCGGACTTTTCTCAACTGATTCATCAGACCCGCACCGTGCAGATCGGCCCGTGCTGGACCGTGATGGGCGTGATGGACGCGCCCTTTGACCCCGGTTTTGACGGTGCCCAGATGCTCGGCGGCGCGATCCGCTGGATGGCCCGCATGAATGCCCGGCCCGGCTGGCAGGGTCCGGAATGCTGGGTGCTGCAGGGCTCGACCGACTGGTCGCAGGCATTTCTGGAAGCCGAGCCTGACACCGTGACGCGGGCCCTTTGCGAAGAAGCCTTTGTACGTCTGGGCATGCCATCGCCCGTCTGGACCGGCACCCATCGCTGGCGCTATGCACTGGTCCAGCAGGGGGCAGGCAGCGCCTGTGCTATGGACCCGTCCGGCACGATCGGCGTGGGGGGCGACTGGCGTCTGGGCCCACGCGCCGAGCTGGCCTGGCAATCCGGGCTGGCTCTGGGCGCTGCGTTGGGCGAGGCTCAATAACCGCTTGCGCTTGCCATGGCGGCAGCAAGCCGCTAAACGAACGTAACAATATAACACCTATCCCAACGCCTCCGGAGCCGTGCCCGCTTGAGCCCGTTACTGTCCGCCCTGGTCTTCGGGCTCGTCGCCGCTGGCGCCGTGGGCCTGGCCGTGCTTCTGGCCCTGCGCGGCGCGGGCTTCACCCGTCAGCATTCGCCGCTCTTCGCAGCCTTTGCCGGCGGACTGGTCGTCACCCTGGCCGTGGTGGAGCTGATCCCGTCGGCTCTGGCCTCGGGCGGCTATGCGCCCTGGCTGGTGTTGGCCGGGTTTGCCGGCGGGTTCGTATTGCAGGGCGTGACCGGCGGCACCGCTGTGGCCTCTGTCTCGGCCGGGCCCGGCTCGTCGCGTGCGCGTACGGCGGCATTGGCGGCGGTCGGTGCGCTGACGGTCCATTCAGCGCTGGATGGTGTGGTATTCGCCGTCACCCACGCCATGGAGCCGGCGCTCGCGGTCACGGCCGGGGTCGGCCTGGTGGTGCATCAGCTGCCCGTGGCGGTGGTGTGCTTCATCCTGTTGCAGCGCGGCGGACTTGGCGACCGGATGGCGGCGCTGCTGGCGTTCGCGGCGGCGGGCCTGACCATGCTGGTGGCGGCGGTGATCGCGGCGCCGTCCGCTGCGGCGCTGGATCTGTCGGTGCTCAATATCCTGATGGCGCTGGTGGCGGGCCTGCTCCTGCATGTGGGTGCCGCCCATCTGCTCAGCGAGGCGCTCACCGCGGGCCTGGTACGCGGCGGCGGTGCGGTGTTCGCCGGTGCCGGCGCGGCGGCGCTGATGCTGCTGGGCCATGACCACGCCCATCATGGTGACGCGGCGCACGCTCTTCCGCATCCTCATGATCATGGCGCGCATCGCCACATTCACGCCCACGATGATGACCATGATCACGATCATGCCGGTCATGATCATGACGGTCACGATCACTCAGACCCACTTGACCATGACCAGACACAGGAGCCCAACCCATGACGCTTTCCAAACTGATGAGCTGCGCCGCGCTGGCCGTGGTGCTGTCGGGCGGCGCCGCCCTGGGTGATGACGCCCCGATGCGCCAGCTGGGCGCCCATGTCCACGGCGCGGCAGCGCTGGACGTGGCGGTCGACGCCGGCACCGGCGCGGCCCTGGTGGTGCTCAGCGGTGCCGCCTATAATTTCTTCGGGTTCGAGCGCGCCGCCGCCAACGATGACGAGCGCGCCGCCATCGACGCGGCCTATGCGGCGTTCGAGCTGGCACCGGTGGCCTTCCCCGCGGCGGCCGGCTGCACGCTGGCCACCGTCGAGATCGAGGGGACGCGCGGCGGTCACGGTCATTCGAGCGGTCACGACCATGGCCACGGCCATGATGACCACGATCACGGCCATGATGATCATGCCGAAGCTGGCCGTTATGCCGGAGATAGCGATCTTGTGATCAGCTGGACTTATGCCTGCGACACCGCCGCCCGGGCTGACCAGCTCGACGCCGGCGGCCTGTTCGATGCCTTTGAGCGGCTGGAAACCCTGCAGGCGAGCTATGTCAGCGGGAACCGGGCCGGGGCCGCCACCCTGACGCGGGACAGCGCCGTCATCGCGCCGTAACAGCATCGCGCTCTTGAAGCGGGGCGGTCACACGCGCATGTATCATCATCATGATGCGCGTGATCGCCCTTCTCATGGCCCTGTGTGCGGCCATCCTGTCCGCCCCTGCGCACGCCGTGCAGGGCGAGGCAACCGGCCGTCTTGAACTGGTCTGGTCCGATCTCCTGCCACCAGGAGAGGCCGAGCGCATCGCCCGGCTGCAGCAGGTCCAGGCGATCGAGTTCGGCTTCAATCATTTCGGCACAGATCAGATGCCGCAGCTGCAGACCTTCAACGTCGTGGAGGAACTGGACGGCCAGCGTGTGCGCATCGCCGGCTTTGTGCTGCCGTTCGATTTTTCTGCCTCGGGTCAGGTCTCGCGCTTTCTGCTGGTGCCGTTCGTGGGTGCGTGTGTGCACGTCCCGCCGCCGCCGCCCAATCAGCTCATTTATGTGGAGGCCGCCGACGGCGTAGCGGTGCAGGGCATGTGGGAGCCGGTCTTCGCTGAAGGTGTGATGCGCACCCGCCGTCACGCCAGTGATCTGGCCGACGCCGCCTACACGTTGGAACTGACCGCGTTGCAGCCCTACCGCCAGTGATGACACGTAGATGAACGCCGCCGCCTTGATTGCGGCGGGCCTGCGGCCAAAACACCATAAACCGGCACGATTGGCGACGCAGTTGGCCTCCAGTGTGAGGGTCAAGGCGGTGGGCGCGGCGCGGTTCCGGCTGCGGTTCTTCTCCCCCCGACGGCAGTTATCCGCCGCGTCCCGCCGCCTGACGTCATGGATCGGGTGCCGCTTAGCACGCGCCTTGCGAAGCCCGGTCCGGGACTCGTCTCGAGTGTGTCAGCGCGGCACGCTTTCGTCTGAGGGGGCGATCGAGAGCCGGCGCCACCTCGGGGCGGGTCCCACCTCTCTGCTCGCCTGGCAGCGTGCCGGGCGCTGGCCCCGCAGCCGGGGCCGGTCTACACCGGCACCATGACACTGACCCCCGACACCGCAGACGCCTTCATCACCCGGCACACGCGCATCACCAGCGCGCCGCTGACGCCTGAGCTGCGCTTTCATCTGGCTGACGAAACCATTGAAATCTGGACCCGCACCGAAGAGGCGCTGGGCGAGATCGGCTTGCCGCCGCCTTTCTGGGCTTTTGCCTGGGCCGGGGGGCAGGCGCTGGCGCGCTATGTCATGGACAACCGCGATCTGGTCGATGGTGCCCACGTTCTCGACTTCGCCTGCGGGTGCGGCGTGGCGGGCATCGGCGCTGCGAAGGCCGGCGCGGCCCGAGTGGACGCCAGCGAGATTGACCCGTTCGCCGTAGCGGCCGCGCGTCTGAACGCCCGGCTCAATGGCGTGGCGCTGGATGCGCAACTGGCCGATATCACCGGCACGGACGCGGGCTGGGATGTGGTGCTGGCCGGAGATGTTTTTTACGAAGCGCCCGGTGCCGCACGCATTGCAGCCTGGCTTGCCAGCCTGCATGCGCGCGGTGCCCAGGTGCTGATCGGCGATCCTGGCCGGACATTCCTGCCCAAGACACAGCTCGCAGCGCTGGCACGCTACGACACACCCGTCTCACGCGATCTTGAGGATCGCGAGGTCCGTCAGGCGCGGGTGTGGCGATTCGCCGGTTGAGACGCGTCCCGCCTCAATTGCTGTTCATGGGCGTGCCTTGGCTCTGGACATTCCGCACGGCGTCCTGGCTGACCTCCTGCATGGCGCGCCATTCCCATTCCGGACGGCACACCTGGCGCGCAGGCAGGCGCGAGCCCAGCACCGTCTGGCGCTCGCACCGGATCGCATACGGGTCATAGCCCTCGCGCTCGGCGCGGGCGAGGTCTTCTGCACTGGCGGTCGCTGTTGACGCTGACGCAGCGGTGCGCCCCGGCGCGCCATCATCTGTCGTCGCACAGGCGGTAGCGAACACGCCGATCAGTGCAGCCAAAGCAATATATTTCATAGTGATAGCATCCCCTCTCAAGACCGCCCGGCACCGCAGCCCGTTGCGGAAATCAATGACCTCAAAAACGTTACGGCCTCTCTCGGCGGCTGGCAACACGCCTAAACTCTTTCACACCCGAAGGAATCGCGTGACGTTGCGATTATGGCACGCGTTCGCGCCGTGGACCGGCGGCTGTTTTTACTGATCGAAATTGCGGCCCGGCGCCTCAGCCGGGACGCGGACCAGCGTCTGCGTGCCGAAGCCGGCGTCAGCGCCAGCCAGGCGGCGGTTCTGTTTCTGCTCCTGCGCCGGGGCGAACGGCGCATGGGCGCCATTGGCTATGTGCTGGCGCTGGGCGCACCGGCCGTGACCGGGCTGGTCACGCGCATGGAGCAGGCGGGCCTGGTGACGCGGCGGCGGGACGCAAAGGACCGGCGCGGCGCTCTGGTTGCGCTCAGCGAGGCCGGCCGGCGCGCGGCCGAGCGTGCCGACACCGTGCTGCGTGCCTTCAACACAGAGCTGGATGAGAGGCTGGGCGACGAAGCGGCCGATACGCTTTATGATGCCCTGACCCGGCTGGCGTCCGACGCGGGCGACCCGGCCGGCTGAGGCCGACGCGCCCACTTGCGCCAGAGCCCGTAATTTGTTGCAATGCAACAAGTCCGGACAAATGTCCGGGCCATTCCTGAACAGCGAAAACAAGCGCTGCCGGCGGGTGAGGAGACGCGACTGTGCTGAAATTCACGACCACTGACCAGCGCTATCCCGACAAGCGCCCCGCGGACGCGCGCAAGCAAGATTTCGATGAAATCTACGCGCCCTTTTCGCCTGTGCGCGGGGCCGAGCAGGCCGAGCGCTGCTCCCAGTGCGGCGTGCCGTTCTGCCAGACCGGCTGTCCGCTGCACAATGATATTCCAGACTGGCTGATGCTGGCGGCGGAAGGCCGAATGGAGGAGGCCTATGAGCGCTCCTCGGCCACCTCCACCATGCCCGAAGTGTGCGGCCGCATCTGCCCCCAGGACCGCTTGTGCGAGGGCGCCTGTGTCATCGAGCAGTCAGGCCATGGCGCCGTCACGATCGGCTCGGTGGAAACGCACATCACCGAAACCGCCTGGGAAAACGGCTGGGTCAAGCCGCTGTGCCCGGCGGCCGGAAGCGGGTTTTCTGTCGGTATTATCGGTGCAGGACCGGCAGGCCTGTCGGCGGCGGAGCGCCTGCGTGAGCAGGGCCATGCGGTCACCATCTATGACCGGCAGGACCGGGCGGGCGGGCTTCTGGTCTATGGCATCCCCAATTTCAAGCTCGACAAGTCGGTCGTGGCGCGCCGGGTCGCGCGCCTGGAGCAGGGCGGGATCGTCTTCCAGCTCAATTTCGAGGTCGGGCGGGACGCCAGCCTGGATGATCTGCGTGCGCGCCATGACGCCCTCTATATCGCGGCGGGTGCCTATGCGGCGCGCGCACTGACCTGCCCCGGCGGCGGCGGGCGTGGGCTGGTGCCGGCGCTGGACTATCTTACGGCGTCGAACCGGCGCGGCTTTGGCGAGACGATCGCCGACAATGGCCGCCTCGATGCACAGGGCAAGCGCGTGATTGTGATCGGCGGCGGCGATACGGCGATGGACTGTGTGCGCACGGCGGTGCGCCAGGGCGCAGCGAGCGTCGCCTGCCACTACCGTCGCGACCGGGTGAACATGCCCGGATCGGCCCGCGAGGTCGCCCATGCCGAGGAAGAGGGCGTAAAATTCGACTGGCTGTGTGCGCCTGCCGCCATTCTGGGCGATGCTGACACCGCCACCGGCGTGCGCATCCAGCGCATGGTGCTGGGTGCCCCGGACGCCACCGGGCGCCGCCGTCCCATGCCCGCTGTCGGCCAGGAGCACGACGCCCAAGCCGACATGGTGATCGCGGCGCTGGGTTTCGAACCGGAAGACTTCCCCGCGCTTTACGGGGCCCCGGAGCTTGAGATGTCACCGCGCGGTACGCTGCGTGTCACCCATCGCTGCCGCACCTCCATCCCCGGCGTCTATGCCGGTGGCGACGCCGTGCGCGGCGCGTCTCTGGTGGTCTGGGCGGTGCGCGACGGGATGGATGCAGCCACTGAAATTCACGCCGATCTGATGGCCCGCGCCCGCGCGGACGCGTCAGTCCGGCAGGCGGAGATGGCCGAATGAACGATGCGCAGCGCTATCTCGACAATCGCGATCGTCTGATCGCGGCGGGTGCCTATGAAGCCGACTCCGAGCGCGACGCCTGCGGCGTCGGCCTGATCGCCGACATCAACGCCACGCCCCGGCGCGAGGTGGTGGAACTGGCGATCAAGGCGCTCAAGGCCGTCTGGCATCGCGGCGCGGTGGATGCGGACGGCAAGACCGGCGATGGCGCGGGCCTGCGCGTCGGAATTCCGCAGGACTTCTTCAAGGCGCAGGTGGCGCGCACCGGCCACGCGCCGGGCACCGGGGTCATCGGCGTGGGCATGATCTTCCTGCCGCGCACAGATTTCGCGGCGCAGGAGCGCAGCCGCACCATTGTCGAGACCGAAGTGCTGCGCGCCGGGCTCCGGCTTTACGGCTGGCGCCAGGCCCCCATCGACCCCTCATGCCTCGGCGACAAGGCCGCCTCCACCCGCCCGGCCATCGAGCAGATCCTGTTTGAAGACCCCAAGAAGCGCGCCGCCTCCGTGCTGGAGCGCGCGCTCTATCTGGTGCGCCGCCGGATCGAGGCGCGCGCGCGCGAGGACGCCCTGCCGGGCTTCTATGTCGCCTCGCTGTCGGCGCGCGATGTGGTCTACAAGGGCATGTTCCTGGCTGAAGCCATCGACACGTTTTACCCCGATCTGCGCGATGAGCGCTTCGTGTCGTCCTTTGCCATCTTCCACCAGCGCTATTCCACCAACACCTTCCCCGAATGGCGCCTGGCCCAGCCCTTCCGCATGCTCGCCCATAATGGCGAGATCAATACGCTCAAGGGCAATCGCAACTGGATGAAGAGCCATGAAATCCTCATGGCGGCCAAGGCGTTCAAGGACGCCGAGGATGTGGTCAAGCCGGTGATCAGCGCAGGCGCGTCGGACTCGGCGGCGCTGGACGAAGTGTTCGAAGTGCTGGTGCGCGCCGGCCGCTCGGCGCCCATGGCCAAGACGCTGCTCATCCCTGAAGCCTGGTCCAAGCGTGGCGAGCTGATGCCCGGTGCCTGGCGGGGCCTGTACGAATACTGCAACTCGGTGATGGAGCCCTGGGACGGGCCGGCAGCGGTGGTGGCCTGCGATGGCCGCTGGGCGATTGCGGGGCTGGACCGCAACGGCCTGCGCCCCCTGCGCTGGAGCCTGACCGCTGATGGCCTGCTCGCCGTGGGTTCGGAAACCGGCATGGCACCGCTGGATCCTGACACGGTGATCGAGCGCGGCGCGGTGACGCCGGGGCGCATGATCGGCGTCGACCTGCATGAGGGCGGGTTCAAGCGCGAGCATGACATGCTCGACATGCTCGCCTCCAAGCATCCGTACGAAGACTGGCTGAAAAACGTCAAGAATATCGAGGCCGAGATCGGCCCCGGCCCGGAAGATTTGCTGTTCGATGACGCCGAGCGGGCGCGCCGCCAGGCCGCCGCCGGCCTGTCGCTTGAGGATGTGGAGATCATCCTCTCGCCCATGGCCGAGACCGGCAAGGAAGCCATTGGCTCCATGGGCGATGACAGCCCGCTGGCGGTGCTGTCGAACCGCTACCGGCCGGTCTATCATTATTTCCGGCAGAACTTCTCCCAGGTCACCAATCCGCCCATCGATCCCTTGCGTGAAGGCCGGGTGATGAGCCTGAAAACCCGGTTCAAGAACCTGGGCAATATCCTGGCCACCGACGAAGCCCAGACCAATGTGTTTGTGCTGGATTCGCCGGTGCTCACCAATGGCATGTATGCGCGCCTGCGCAGCGTTCTGGGCGAGCGCGTGGCCGAGGTGGACGCCACCTTCCCCGCTGACGAGGCGACCGGCACCGGGGGCGGGCTGATGCGCGCGCTGGACCGCATCCGCGCCGACGCGGAAGCCGCCGTGAAAGGCGGGGCCGAGCATCTGGTGCTCACCGATGAGGCGCAGGGGGCGGAGCGTTGCTCCGTGCCCATGGCGCTGGCGGTCGGTGCCGCGCACACGCACCTGACGCGCAAGGGCCTGCGGACATACTGTTCGCTCAACGTGCGCGCCGCTGATGTGGCCGACGCTCATGGCCTGGCGGTTCTGATCGGGCTCGGCGCGACCACCGTGAACCCGTATATCGCGTTTGAAACCGTGGCCGCGCGCAGCCAGCGCGGCCTGGCCTCGCTGAGCCTGGGTCAGAAAGCGCTGAACATGAAGGCCGCGTTCGATGCGGGGCTGCTCAAGATCATGTCCAAAATGGGCATATCGGTCGTCTCCTCCTATCGCGGCGGCTGCAATTTCGAGGTGCTGGGCCTCTCGCGCGCGGTGGGGATGGAATATCTCGGTGGCGTGACCAGCCGCATCTCCGGCATCGGTTTGGCCGGCCTTGAGCACAAGCTGGCCGAGCTGCACGCCTGGGCCTGGCGTGATGACGGCGCGGTGCGCCTGCCTGTGGGCGGGTTCTACCGCCAGCGCGCTTCGGGCGAGGTGCATGCGGTCGAGGCCCGGTCCGTTACCGCCCTGCAAAAGGCGGTGCGCGAGGAGGACTACGCGGCGTTCCGCGAGTATGTCGGCCTGCAGACGCGCGACGCCGACCCGATCCAGCTGCGCGATCTGCTGGAGCCGCGCGCGGTGGGTCCGTCCATCGATGTGTCGCGCTGTGAGAGTGTCAACGAGATCCGCCAGCGCTTTGTCACGCCGGGCATGAGCCTGGGAGCGCTCTCGCCCGAAGCCCATGGCGCGCTCAACGTGGCCATGAACCGGATCGGCGCCAAGTCGGTGTCGGGTGAGGGCGGCGAGGACCGCGCGCGCTACACGCCCATGGCCAATGGCGACAACATGAACTCGGCGGTCAAGCAGGTGGCCTCCGGCCGGTTCGGTGTCACGGCCGAATATCTCAACCAGTGCCGCGAGATCGAGATCAAGATCGCCCAGGGTGCCAAGCCCGGCGAGGGCGGGCAGCTGCCCGGCTTCAAGGTCACGCAGATGATCGCGCGCCTGCGCCATGCCACACCGGGCACCACCCTGATCAGCCCGCCGCCGCACCACGACATCTATTCCATCGAGGACCTGGCCCAGCTGATTTATGACCTGAAGCAGATCAATCCCGAGGCGCGCGTGTGCGTGAAGCTGGTGGCCGCTGCGGGCGTGGGGGCGGTGGCGGCGGGCGTGGCCAAGGCCCATGCCGACGTGATCCTCATCTCGGGCAATGTGGGCGGCACGGGTGCCAGCCCCCAGACCTCCATCAAATTCGCCGGCGCGCCGCTGGAGCTCGGCCTGTCGGAAGCCCATCAGGTGCTCTCGCTCAACGGACTGCGCGAGCGGGTGACGCTGCGCGCCGATGGCGGCATCCGCACCGGGCGCGACGTGGTGATCACCGCCATGCTGGGCGCCGAAGAGTTCGGCATCGGCACCACCAGCCTGATCGCGCTGGGTTGCCTGATGGTGCGCCAGTGCCATTCCAACACCTGCCCGGTAGGCATCTGCACCCAGGACGATGATCTCAGGAAGCGCTTCACCGGCATGGCCGACCATGTGGTCAACCTGATGACCTTCATCGCCCGCGACACCCGCGAGATCCTTGCGAGGCTGGGCGCCGAGCGCCTCGAAGACGTCATCGGCCGCGCCGACCTGCTCGATCAGGTGAGCCGCGGCGCCGATCATCTCGACGATCTCGATCTCAATCCGCTGCTGGTGCGCGTCGACCCCCAGGCCCGCCCGCCGCGCTCCACCCGCGCCCAGCGCAACGCCGTGGCGCCGAGCCTCGACGAGCAGATCCTGAAAGACGCCGCTCCGGTCTTCACCCGGCGCGAGAAGATGCAGCTGGTCTATGACGTGAAGAACACCGACCGCGCCGTGGGCGCTCGGGTGTCCTCGGCCATTGTGCGCGCTTTCGGCCCGGACGGGCTGGAGGACGGCCAGCTCACCCTGCGCCTGGCCGGATCGGCGGGTCAGTCGCTCGGCGCGTTTTCTGCCAAAGGCCTGCGTATCGAGCTGGAGGGCGACGCCAATGACTATGTCGGCAAGGGCCTGTCGGGCGCGACCATTGCCATCCGCCCCTATGGCGGCGCACGCCGTCATGGCGCGGGCGATGTGATCATCGGCAATACGGTTTTGTACGGTGCCACGTCAGGGCGCCTGTTCGCCGCGGGCGGTGCCGGCCAGCGCTTCGCCGTGCGCAATTCCGGCGCGACCGTGGTGGTCGAGGGCTGCGGCGCCAATGGCTGCGAATACATGACCGGCGGCGTCGCGGTGATCCTGGGCAAGGTGGGCGATAATTTCGCCGCCGGCATGACCGGGGGCGAGGCCTTTGTGCTGGACGAGGACGGACGCCTGGAGCCGCGCCTTAATGGCGAGACCGTGTTCCTGGCTGAACTCAATGGCGAGGCCGAAGCGCGCTGCCGCGCCCTCATCGAAGCCCATTACGCCGCCACCGGCTCCCTCCACGCCGCTGCCATCCTCAATGACTGGGAGGCGCGCAGGCCGGAATTCCGTCATGTGGTCCCGTTCGAGCCGGCGAAGATCGAGGCGGGTGCCAAGCGGGCTTGAGGGGCTGGGTGCGTTGAATTTTGGCCACTTGTTTGGCCGCTTCTGGAGCGCATGAAACAATAAGAGCGCCAACGGCCTGGCTCGTTCGCAGGCCGGGCTTTGGCCACTTCCATGGCCACGTTACGCGCGCGCCGGCGCGCGCCCGGCCTCCCGCTTCATAGCCGTCACACGCAAAGGTGACCGCGCCCCGCCTTGGCGCGATGGCGGATCGGGCCACATGGTGTGTCAGACCACGCCCCGCAATTGGAGCCTGCCCATGATCGCCCGCTTCGCCCTTGCCCTGCTCGCCGCCCTCACGCTCAGCGCCGCGAGCTTCGCTAATGATTACCTGAGCCCGGCCCAGGCCGATGGTGCGGACCTGCCCGATGGCCTGTCTCACGCCATTTTCGCCTCGGGCTGTTTCTGGTGCACCGAGGCCGATTTCGAAGGGCTCGACGGCGTTATCGAGGTCGTCTCCGGCTTTGCCGGCGGATCGGAAGCCAATCCGGGCTATTACGATGTGGTGCGCGGGCGCACCGGTCATGTGGAGAGCGCGCGCATCATCTATGACCCGGCTGTGGTGAGCTATGAGGCGCTGCTCGAGCATTACTGGCTCAATGTCGATCCGTTCGACGGCGACGGCCAGTTCTGTGATCGTGGCGCGGCCTACGCCCCGGCCATTTTCCCGGTCGATGACGCACAGCGCGCCGCCGCCGAAGCGTCCAGAGACGCCATCGCCGACCGGTTCGGGCGCGACATCGCCGTGCGCATCCGCGATTTCGACACGTTCTGGCCGGCCGGCGCCGAGCATCAGGACTATGCGGTGAACAACCCGATCCGCTACCAGCGCTACCGTTTCGGCTGCCGGCGCGACCAGCGCCTGCGCCAGATCTGGGGCGGGTAGAGCGTTATCCGGCCTGACTGCGTCAGGCCGCACGCTCCAGCTCGATAATCCGGAGCGCAATTTATCCGAAAACCGGTTCGCGCTTTTCAGATCGCGCTCCAGCCTCACGCCTTGCCCGCAACGCAGCGAGGGTCTAAGCCTCGCCACGGTTTCACACCGTTAGCGGAGCATCCCCATGTCGAACGTGGTGGTCGTCGGCGCCCAGTGGGGCGACGAAGGCAAAGGCAAGATCGTGGACTGGCTGTGCCACCGCGCGGATCTGGTGGTGCGCTTCCAGGGCGGCCACAATGCCGGTCATACGCTGGTGGTGGACGGGGTGACCTACAAGCTCTCGCTCATGCCGTCGGGCGTGGTTCAGAAGAAGCTGTCGCTGATCGGCAATGGCGTGGTGGTCGATCCCTGGGCCTTCATCTCCGAGATCGAGAAAGTGCGCGCCCAGGGCGTCGACGTGACCCCCAAGCTGGTGCGCCTGGCCGAAACCGCCGCGCTGATCCTGCCGGTTCACCGCGAGCTTGATGCGCTGCGCGAAAACCGCGATGACGGGATGAAGATCGGCACCACACGCCGGGGCATCGGCCCGGCCTATGAGGACAAGGTGGGCCGGCGGGCGGTCCGGGTCATTGATCTGGCCGACGAAGCCCAGCTTCGCCGCCGCATCGGTGAGCTTCTGCATCACCACAACGCCCTGCGCCGGGGCTTTGGCGTGGAAGAGTATGACGCCGACGTGCTGACCGCCGAGCTGATGGCCATCGCGCCGAAAGTTCTGCCCTATGCCGACCCGGTCTGGAAAACCCTCAACGGTGCCATCGCGGACGGCAAGAAAGTCCTGTTCGAGGGTGCCCAGGGTGCCTTCCTGGATGTGGACCACGGCACCTATCCGTTTGTGACCAGCTCCAACACCGTGGCCGGCCAGGCCGCCGCCGGGTCCGGCGTGGGCCCCGGCCAGGTGGGCTATGTGCTGGGCATTGTGAAGGCCTACACCACGCGGGTGGGCGAGGGGCCGTTCCCCACCGAGCTGACCGACGCCACCGGCCAGCGCCTGGGCGAACGCGGCAAGGAGTTCGGCACGGTGACCAGCCGCCAGCGGCGCTGCGGCTGGTTTGACGCCGTGCTGGTGCGCCAGAGCGTGAAGATCAACGGCATTACCGGCGTGGCGCTGACCAAGCTCGACGTGCTCGACGGCTTTGACGAGCTCAAAGTCTGCGTCGGCTACAAGCTCAATGGCGAGATGTATGACCGCCTGCCCGCCGGTGCCGAAGCCCAGGCCCGGGTGCAGCCGGTCTACGAAACTCTGGAAGGCTGGTCCGGCTCCACCGCCGGCGCGCGCAGCTGGATGGATTTGCCCGCCCAGGCCGTGAAATACGTGCGCCGCATCGAGGAGCTGATCGAAGCCCCGGTCGCCATCCTGTCCACCAGCCCGGAGCGCGACGACGTCATCCTGATGCAGGACCCGTTCAAGGGGTAGGGTGACGCGAAAATTTATGGTTGAAGCTCATTGCTCTTTTGCTACCCTGAATTTTAGGGTGGGAGGGAGCGATGACAGACGAGGCCGCTGCACCGAAGACGCGTCCGGACTTCAGCTGGGACGCGCTGAAGGATCACACCATTGACGGACATCCCAGCGGCGCGAAGACACTTCAGGATTACTGGCACCTGGATCCGAAGACCGGACAATCCCTTGATGACGCAACCCTGAAGAATCGCGGCCTGATCGCCTCCATTGGCGGGGTGCTATGGCACATTGTGCACCAGCCGCTGGCGGCTTCCTGGAAGTCGAAGCCGGACAGTTCGAAATGGGGCGCGCTCGCCGGGGAGATCACGTTGCGGCTGGCCGCTGCAGACAGCGCCATGATAGCGGGATGTGTTCTGCTTGATGGAGCGGTGCTACAGTCAGGATCTTTGCGGCCCGGCGACACCGGAGCTGATGCCGTTCGCTGCGTCTCATTGAAGGACGCCTTGTTTCTTGGCAAGGCAGACTTCACCGGTTGGCATTTTGGTGACGGCACACATTTCGCTCGCGCCGAGTTTCCAGGTGACGTTTCGTTCGCCGGCGCGCAATTCCATGGCAAAGTGGATTTCTCGGACGTGCGGTTTGCCGGTCGGGCGAATTTCGGGAGGGCCCGGTTTCACCGAGGCGCAAGCTTTGACCGCGCGCAATTTCATGCCTGGAATTTTTTCGAAGACGCCCATTTTTTACAAGATGTCAGCTTCGAAGATGCGCTGTTTCACGAATACGCACTGTTCAAGACAGCAACCTTCAAAAAGCAAGCCCGGTTCAGATACGCCACTTTCAACAAGAAAGCGGACTTCCATCGGGCCAGATTTCTGGGCCCGGCCTCGTTTGAACGCGCCGAGTTTTTTGGTGTCGCGGCGTTTCTTGAAGCGAGGTTTGCAAAGCAGTTTTCCTTCAAGCGGGCGATGTTCAAACACCTGTGCGAGTTTTACGCCCTGGAGGTCACAGGCCGCCACGAGAGGCACTGGCGTTCGGCTTTTGACGGTGCCGAGATTTCCGGCCTGTTCAATCTGGCAAAGGGTCCGTTTCGCATCATCAGCGCCTTCAGCGGTGCGATTGTCTCAGGCTGGATGTGCTATCCGATCGCAGACGAGGGCACGGACGTGAAGGCCTTCAGGTCGGAGGCTCTCAACCTTGCCAAGGCTGCCGGGATGGATTCCCAAGAGGCTCTGAGCGCACTCGAAGGAGGCGCGCGTGTCCTGAAGCGCGCCATGGCGCAACAGGCGGACAGTCTGCGCGAACACCAGTTCTACAGATTTGAAATCGAGGCGCGCCGGCACATCGCAGCCACGCCGGTTACTGAGAAACTGGTGTCGTGGGTCTACAGCCATGTCGCTGAATATGGCCGGCGCGTTGGCAAGCCGCTGGTTTGCCTGGTTATCTGGTTTGGGGTTTTTGCGGCGCTTTACTGGCTTGCCGCTTGCTGGATGGTGCCGACGCCCGGACTGCAAGCGCGCACCAGCATGGCGTTGGAAGCGTCCGCTTTGGGTATTGTGCGGCCCTTCTTCGTATGGGATCCGCGATGGTTGGAGGCTTCGGCCTGGCGATCCGGGTTCGAGTGGCCTTGGGCGCTGTTGCTGTTGCAGATCGTATCGACCGTCCAGTCTCTCACATCCATCGGGCTGATTTTCCTGTCTGCGCTGGCCGTTCGCAGGCGGTTCCAGATCAGCTAGGCAAGCAGCCGCACGTCTTGCAGCGCGCGGCGCACCGGGCTCAACTGCGCTCCCGTCGGATGCCCCGGAGAGCCGCGCCATGACCCGCCTTGAAAACCGCCTCGTCCTCGTCACCGGCGCCTCGCGCGGCGCGGGCGCGGCCGTCGCGCAGGCCTGCGCGGACGCGCGCGGGGATGTGCTGGTGCACTACGCGCGCAACCGCGCCGCGGCTGAAGCTGTGGCGCGGGCGCTGGGGCCGCGCTGCGCCGGTCTGGTCGCCGGCGATCTGGCCGAGCCGGATGCTGCGCGCGCTGTCTGGGACGAGGCGGTCCGCACCGGTGGCCGCACGCCGGACGCGCTGGTGCTCAATCACGGAATCTTCGAGCCTGCCGGGATCGCCGCAAGCGAGGCGGACTGGCGCGCCAACTGGGCGCGCACGCTGCAGGTCAATCTGACCTCCTGCGCGGATCTGGCGCGCCTGGCCGCACGGGCCTGGCTTGACGGCCAGGGCGGATCGCTGGTGGCGATCGCCTCGCGCGCCGCCCATCGCGGCGATGATGCCGATCACGCCTCCTACGCCGCGTCGAAGGCCGGTCTCATCGCCCTCATCAAGACGCTGGCGCGCGCCCATGCAGGGCAGGGTCTGCTCGCCTATGCCATCGCGCCGGGCTGGATCGACACCGACATGGCACCTCAGGACGCCGCTGCGCGGGCGAAGGCTGAGGCCGACGTGCCGCTCGGGCGCATGGCAGCACCGGAGGAGATCGGGGCGCTCACCGCTTTCCTTCTGTCGGGCGCGTGCGCGTCGGCCACGGGCGCCACGTTTGATGTGAATGGTGCCAGCTACGTGCGTTAGGCAGAATTCGGCGAAAACTCGGGGCGAATCCGGGCTGCAGATGGCGCGGCGGCCCTCGATCTGGCCGGTTTGACATATGATCGGGCGATCATGACATATGATCGGGTGTTTTCGTCACCTGCCCGGGCGATGATGACGCCAGATCGAGCCCGAAAGTGACGCCCATGTCCCCGTCCCTGTCCCCCGTTCCGGCCCCGCCGCTATCCCTCAATGACTGGCGCGCGGGCGGGTCGATGTTTGGCTATCGCGGCCATGATATCTTCCAGCGCACGGGCGGCGACTGGCGTGACGAGAGCCGCCCCGTCCTGATCCTGATTCACGGCTTCCCGACCGCCAGCTGGGACTGGGCGCACCAGTGGGACGCCCTGTGCGAGCGCTACCGGGTGGCGGCTATCGATATGATCGGGTTCGGCTTTTCGGCCAAGCCGGCAGATTACGCCTACTCGATCCAGGACCAGGCAGACCTGCACGAGACCTGGTTTGACCGGCTGGGGGTGAGCGCCTGCCATATCCTGGCTCACGACTATGGCGACACGGTTGCCCAGGAATTGCTGGCCCGCATGATCGACCGGCGGGCCAGCGGGGCGGCGGGGCTGGAGATTCTATCCATCTGTTTTCTCAATGGCGGCCTGTTTCCCGAGCAGCACCGCGCCACCCTCACCCAGCGCTTGCTGCACTCGCCGCTGGGGCCGCTCCTGAGCCGGATGATGACAAGACAGCGTTTTGAAACAGGGCTTTGCGAGGTGTTCGGCCCCGATACGAAGCCTTCACCTGAAACGCTCGACGCCTTCTGGTCGCTGGCGATGATGGGCGGCGGCATGCCGCGCATCGGTCACAAGCTGTTGAATTATATTACCGAACGGCGCGCGACACGGGATCGCTGGGTGGGCGCGCTGGTTCATTCGCCCGTGCCATTGCGGGTGATCGACGGCGCGTTGGATCCGGTGTCCGGAGCCCATATGGTCGAGCATTATCAGTCACTTGTGCCAAACCCCGACACGGTGCTCATTCCTCACGTCGGCCACTACCCCCAGCTCGAAGCGCCTGGCGAGGTGCTTGACGCCTTCCTTGAATTCCGGTCGGGTATGCAAAAGGCCTGACCACAAGGGCTGTGACGGGAGGAAGTGCGCCATGAGCGAGCGCTATGACTGCATCATCGCAGGCGGGCTGGTCATTGACGGCAGCGGCGGTGCGCCGGTGCTTGAGGATGTTGCCATCCGGGCCGGACGGGTGGCCGCCCGCGGCCCCGGGCTGGACCGCTCGCGCGCCGATCAAATCATTGACGCCGAAGGTTTTTGGGTAACGCCGGGCCTTCTGGACATCCACACCCATCTCGATCTTGAAGTGGAGTTTGACCCGGCGCTGAAAGAGGCTGTCCGTCACGGCACCACCACGGTTCTGATGAGCAATTGCTCGCTGGGGCTGGCGTTCGGCAATCAGCGGCGCAATGGCGAGGATCCGCTGGTGGACTGCTTCGCCCGGGTGGAAAACATGCCCAAGCCGGTGCTGCGCAAGGTGGCCGACAAGGCGGTGTGGACCAGCCCGGCGGGCTATTACGCCCATCTCGACGATCTGCCGCTGGGCTGTAATGTCATCCCGCTCATTCCCCATTCCATGCTTCGCATCGAGGTGATGGGCCTGACCGGTGCCGTGACACGGACCGCATCGGACAATGATCTCAGGCAGATGGAGGAGGTGCTCGAGCGGGCGATGACTGACGGCTATCCGGGCTTCTCCACGGATGCGCTGCCCTTCCACTTCCTGTCCGAAGATCCCAACCGGCGGGTGAAAATCCCCTCCCAGTTCGGTCAGTACCGCGAGCTCAAACGCCTCACCGGCGTCCTGCGCCGCCATGACCGGCTCTGGCAGGCCACCCCGCCCAAGGACAAGCCACTGGCGGTGTTGCGCAATTTCTCGCTAACCTCCGGGCGCTTGCATGGAAAGCCGCTGAAGGTCACGGCGGTGGCGGCGATGGATGTCGCCTCCAACAAATCCCTGCGCCGTCTCGCGCTCTTGCTGACGCGGGTGTTCAACTCGCCCCTGTTTGGCGGCCATTTCCGTTTCCAGGCGCTGGCTGCGCCGTTCAAGCTGTTCTGGGACGGGCCGATCAACCCGCTGGCCGAGGAAATCCCGGCTTTGCGCGAGCTTAATGAGCTGGATCTCGAAGACGTGGCGGGCCGGCGCGCCTTGCTGGACGATCCGGCCTTCCAGGCGCGGTTTTCAAAGATGTGGATGACCGGCAAGACCGGGTTCGGGCTCAACCGCCTGAAGCGCCTCCTGACGGCGGAAACCCTCTCATTCGACCGCGATTTCAGTGAGATGGTCTTTTATTCGGGCGGGCCGGACATCTGGACAGGCGAGACCTTCGCCCAGGTTCTGGGCCGGTTCCAGGCCTGGCGGTCAGACCCGTCTCTGGCACGCACCACAGACGAGCGCGCGGCCTTCGAGGCGATGCCTGACGGGGCCGCAGAGGAGCCGGGCTTCATGCTCCATCTCTTGCGCACGTATGATCTGTCCCTGCGCTGGTGGACGGTCTCGGCCAATCGCGATCCGGAGATCGTGCGCGCGCTGCTGAACCATCCCCAGATCCTGCCCGGCTTCAATGATAGCGGGGCGCACATCACCAATATGGCCTTCTATGACGGCAATCTGCGCGGCCTCCAGATCGCCCAGTCTGAGGGTATGGAGCGTGTGGCGAGCCAGGTGCGGCGCATGACCCGCGACCCGGCACAGTTCATCGGCGTGGACGCCGGGACCATGGAGATTGGTGACCGGGCCGACTTGGTGGTCATCGATCCCGAAGCCCTGCGCGCCTATGATTCCGAGGCCCGCTCCCGCTTCATCTGGCGCGAGGATTATGGGCACGAGCAGATGGTCAACCGTTCAGACGGCGTGGTGCGCTGCGTGCTCGTCAGTGGTGTCCAGGTCTGGGACGGCGAGCGCTTCACCGACGCTGCGGGCCGCCAGACCCTCGGCCGCGCCCTGCGCCACACCAGCTGGAGCCCGCAGCGTGAAACGCTGCAGGTGGCGGCTGAGTGATCACTCGGCGAGACGCGCGCGCAGCTGGATAACCAGCGCCTCCTGGTAGAATCCTCTGGCGTCGGCTTCGGCGTGATCGAGGAATCTCGTCATTTCATCGTGGTCGATCACCGGCTTGTCTGATGGGCATCCGGCGAAGCGGCCCGTCAGCGCATAATGGGGAAAGCCCACCAGCCCGGCGAAGCGTCCGGCGCGGGCCGAGCGCCGGATTAGCTCCCCGCCATAACACGCGTCATCGGGCCGCCCGTCCCAGCCGGTCAGGCGGATATAACCCACCACGAACAGCGATTGCGGATAGCCCGCGCGCAGGGCGGTGTCGCGAAACGGCTGGCCCTCATCATGACGCCCGGCATACCCGCTCACCCGCGCCAGCTGGTAATTGAGCCGGGGGTTGTCCGGATCGCTTGCCACCGCCGCCTCGCACGCGGCGCGCGCCGCCTCCAGGTCCACATCGCCCTGCGCCACGCCGTCTGCAACCCGTTCAGGATCATCAGGATGAGCGGCCAGCCGGTCGCATTCGGTCACCTCGCGCGACCAGTCGAGCCGGTCATAGACCGCGATCTCGTCAAGGCTGACCGGGGCCGGCTGGGCGGCGGCAAGCAGGAAGGCAATCAGCATGGCGATCTCCCCTCAGGACGCGGAGCGTGATGTCCGGACAAACTAGCCAAATGTTCGCGCGCCGCAAGACGGCCCGGGTCGCGCGACGGGATGATTAGGGGCGTTTCCGGGCAGGTGCGTCAGCCGGGCGCCGGATGGCTCTGACCACTTTGGCGTCCTTCGCCGTAGACCGGCCAATCATCTGAATCATCTGGCCAGGCTGGGTCCGGGTAGATTGGAAAGTCACCCCGTCTGACCGGCGCGCGCACATTCACCGTACGCGGGGATGACTGCAGTCCGAGTTCCAGCACGGCTTCCGGCGTGGCGTCCCACATGATCGTGTCGGAAAAACCCCAATAGCGCAGCGTCTCTTCATCCGGTGTCCAGAACATGGGCACACCCTGGCTCAGCGCAGGCAGGGCCTCGGCCACGTGATCGGGTGCGCGGCCCCACGCCACAACATACGCGGAACGGAATTCGGTCAGAACGCCTGCATGATTGTAAAGGCGCTCAATGCGGAGGCGCCAATAGGGGTGCGCCTCCAATTGTTCGCGCACAGGATCGGGCAGGCTTAGCCAGACCCTGTGCGGCACATCATTTCGCCCAGACCGGTGGAAGCGCCGGATCGCGAAACCTGAAATCGCGCGAAGGTTTTCATCCATAGCCGCCGGGCCGGTCCAAAGGGCTTCGTACCGCGTCCAGGGCAATCCGTGATGCCAGCCAACAATGCCGGGCTCGGGGACCGTGCGTTGGACCGCGCCGAGAAATATCGAACTGGCGCAGGCCGACAGGCAGTAATCCCGCACGACGATGCCGGTCTCCCAACGCGCCAATGCTTCGCCAATGACAACACCCGCCTGCCCGTTGCCGCCACCGCTTCGAACTACAAGGGTGGTGAGCGGGGTTTCGCGAGTCTGAAACCAGGCTGACGCGTCCTCGGTCACCGGGCCATCATAGCAAGCGGTCTGATCATCTATCAGCCAGATGCGGGCGGAAATGCCGGACTCTGTTTGTCCAGCGACCTCGCCGAACTGGGTGAAGATAGCGGGGCTACCGGCCTGATCGCAGGCCTCGATCAGATCAGCGGCGCGATCAAGCCGCCCTTGCCGTTGGTCAGACCGCTCGGCGCAAGCGCCAACGAAGATGAAAATAATCAGACCAATTCGCATACCAATTGCTGGGGTGCGCAGGCGGCCAATGTGCAATCGCCAGCCTGTCTCATTATCACATTCAGATCGCACCGTCTTTGCTGATCCAGGGCCGTCACAGACCTTGACGAACTGCACCTTCAAGCGGCTCATTCCTGTCATGAAAACGGACGTGGACGTGGTCATTCTGGGCGCTGGCATGGCGGGTCTGGCTCTGGCGCGGGCGCTGACCGGGCCGGGCCGCAATCTGTCGGTCACCGTATTGGAGCCGCGCGCCCTGAGGCCTGATACACGCCTGTGGGTTTTCCCCGCCGCCCCCGGTCATGCGCTGGCGCGTTTCGCGCGCCACGAGACGCGTGATGTCAGCCTTGCGGGCCGGGCGGGGCGCCTCGAATCCGGCACCCTCTGGACGGTCCCGGCAGCGGACGTTCAGGCGGCTGCCGTTGAAGCGGTGTCGGAGTCAGTCCGCTCGCGCCTTGAAGCCGGCGTGCGGATCGACGGGGCTTCGGTGTCGGGCCGCGGTGCGCTGGTCGAGTGCGGTCTGGGCCCCATCCGGGCCCGGCAGGTGGTGGATACGCGCGCCGGACCGAACCATGCCGTAGGGGCGCAGCACTGGACGCAGATCGTGCTGTCGGCGCGGATCGAGGGGGCGGACATCCCGGCGCATTTCGAACTCAGCGCCCCGGTCGTCCAGTCCGGCGGGCTGAACCTGATCCAGCGCCACGCGCTGGGGGGCGGCGTCCAGCTGATCGAGGCGGTGCGCTATGCACCGCCGGGCGATGACGGCGCCTGTCTGGCCAGCCTGCTGGACAGCGCGCTGCCATCTCCGGCGGCCCGAACTGCGCGCCGCACAGTCTTGCCCTTGCTGCCTCCACCTGCGCGCCGGCTGAACGCAGGGGCGTTGATCGCCGCGCCGCCCCGGGCTGGCGGCTTGCGCTTTGTGGTCGGCATGGAGGCGCTGCGCCTCAGCCAATGGGCGCAGGCGAGCGCGCAGGCCGTGTCAGACGGTGCGTTGATGGTGCCGCCGCCCGATCCGGGCTCGGCGGCGCGGGCGCCAGCCTTGTCGCTGGCCCGGCACCTGCGCGATGGGGCTGGTCCGGCTGCGGCCTGGCTCACCGGCATGCTCAAAGCACGGGAGCCGGACGCCGCGCTTGCCTTTCTCGCGGGCACAGGCCGCGCGCGCTAGGCGTACGCCCCTCGACTCCGCCGCCAAACCTGCGAGAATTGGTTAAGGGACTGCAAATTCAAGGGGACGCCGGAATGATCGCGCGCAATTGGCTACGCTTCGGGGTTTTGCTCGTTCTGGGCGCGGCGTTGGCCGCCTGCGACCCGGTGGACAGGCCGGATGCGCCAGCGGCTCAGGGTCCCCAGCTGACCCTGCGCGCAGCCGACGCTCCACGCGCCGCCGAGACGGCTTCTGACCAGTTCGAATACCTGCGCTATGCGATCAACACCGAGTCCGCGTCGCCGGAATTATGCCTGACGTTCTCCGCGCCGCTCGACCCGCAACTGGATTACTCCGGCTATGTCGAGATTGACGAGCCGGTCTCGCTCGCTGTGAGCGGCCAGCGGCTTTGCCTGGGCGGCCTGCAGTTCGGGCAAACCCGCACCGTCACGCTGCGCCAGGGCCTGCCGTCTGCCGAGGGCACCAGCCTGGCTGCCGACGAGCAGGCTGTGCTCACCTTTGATGACCGGCCTGCCTTTATCGGCTTTGCCGGCTCGGGCGTCGTCCTGCCGCGCATTGATGCCGACGGGCTGGCCATCCAGACCGTCAACGTGCCGCGCGTGCGCGTGATCGTGCACCGGGTCACCGACCGCGCGCTGGCTTTCCGTGAGATCACCTCCGGGTTCGATGCGGCGAGCGGCGAATGGAACTGGGCTTATGGTGAGGAAACGCCGGGCGATGCGGGTGTTGAGGTCTGGCGCGGCGAGATGGATACGCCCGGCGACGCCAATGCATCTGTTATCACCGTATTCCCCATCGCAGAGGCGATCGGCCAGCTGCAACCGGGCGCTTATTATATCGAAGTCGACGATGCGGACGCCATAGAGCGCGATGCGGATCGCGGTGATCAGGCGCGTGCGCGCCGCTGGATTATCGTTACCGATCTGGCCTTTACAGCCTGGCGCAGCGGCGACGGCATGGAAGTTACGGTGCGCTCGCTGCAGACCGCTCGCCCGGCTGAAGGTGCCGAGGTGCGTCTGGTCGCGCGGTCCAATGAGGTGCTGGCCAACCGCACCACAGGGGCGGATGGCAAGGCGCGCTTCAGCGCGGCTTTGATGAACGGGACGGATGGAAATACCCCGCGCCTTCTGGCCGCTTACGGGCCGGATGGCGATTTCGCGCTGCTGGACCTCAACCGCAATCCCGTCGATCTGTCCAATCAACCCGTCGCGGGCCGGGACCGGCCCGGCCAGGGCGATGCCTTTGTCTATCTCGACCGGGGCGTCTACCGTCCCGGCGAGACGGTGCAGGCCAGCGCGTTGCTCCGGGATCTCGCCGGACTCGCTCTGACCGGGCGGGCCGGATCGCTTGTTGTGTATCAGCCCAACGGGCTGGAGCTGACCCGCCACCGGTTCGGGACCGCGCCGAATGCGGGCGGGCTGTCGCACGGATTTGAGCTGCCGCGCAGCGCGGCGCGGGGCCAGTGGCGCCTGGCGCTGGAGCTGGACGGTGCCGGTGAAGCCGGCTCGACCCGGTTTGCGGTGGAAGACTTCGTCCCGCAACGCGTCGAGTTGACGTTGAACGCCGATACCGGCACCCCCATGCGGGCAGGCGAGACCCGCATGGTCGATGCCCGTGTGCGCTTCCTCTACGGCGCGCCGGGTGCAGGCCTTGTTGTTGAAGGTTCGGCGCGGGTCGAGCCAGATCCCAATCCTTTTCCCGGCTGGACCGGATACCGCTTCGGCCTGCACGACGAGCAATTCTCCGAGAGCCTCGAGGACCTGCCGCGCACCGCTGCGGACGGGCGCGGCGAGGCGCGCGTGCCGGTGTCTGCTGGCGGGCGCGGCGAGGAGTCATCCCTGCCGCTGCGCCTGCGCGCGGTGATCCGGGTCCAGGAGCCGGGCGGGCGCGCGGTCGCCGATGATGTGCGCATCCCCTACCGGCCCCAGGCGCGCTATGCCGCGCTTCGCTCTGAATTTGACGGTGCCGCCGAGCGCAACGCGCCGGCGCGTTTCTCGCTCATCGCCGTGGATGCGGACGGCGCGCCCGTGGCGGCGGACATGCAGTGGCGCCTGGTGCGCCGGGATTATAATTACGACTGGTACCGCACCGATGGCGGCGAGTGGCGCTGGCGCCGGTCGGAGCGTGTCGTGCCGGTTGAGAGCGGACAGACGCGCCTGGGCGGGGCGGATGCGGCGGAGATATCCACGGGGTCGCTGGCGTGGGGCGATTACACGCTGATCGTCTCTGACGGGGAGCGCGACATTGCCTCCACCGGCTTCTGGGTGGGGTATGGCGGCCGCGCCCAGGCCGGCGAGGAAGCGCCGGACACGGTGCGTGTGGCTGGTCCGGACACGGCACCGGAGGCGGGCTCCAATGCCGTCATCACCGTGCGTGCACCCTATGCGGGCCTCGCTGAAGTGGTGGTCGCCAATGACCGGATCCTGACCTCGCGCCAGATCGAGGTGAGCGAGGAAGGCGCACAAATCACCCTGCCGGTCACCGCAGACTGGGGTTCCGGTGCCTATGTGATGGTCAGCGTCTATACCCCGCGCGACGCCGTGGATCAGCCCCGCCCGCGCCGCGCAGTCGGCGTGGCCTGGGTGCCTGTGAACGTGGACGGGCGGACGTTCGATCTGACGCTGGATGCGCCGGAACGGGCAATTCCCGAGCAGCCGCTTGTGGTTAACATTCGCGCCGAAGGCGGCCCGCGCGCAGAGCGGGCGTGGGTGACGGTGGCGGCGGTGGATGAGGGGATTTTGCTCCTGACCAATTTCCGCTCGCCCAGTCCCGAGGACTGGTTCTTCGGACAGACGCAACTGGGCGTGGATTTGCTGGACGATTATGGCCGGGTGCTGGACCCCAATCAGGGTGCCGCCGCACCCGTGCGGTCTGGCGGCGACCAGATAGGGGCGGCGGGCCTCTCCGTGGTGCCCACCCGCACGGTCGCGCTGTTCTCCGGCCCGGTTCAGCTGGACCGGTCCGGGCGGGCATCGATTTCTCTGGATGTGCCTCAATTCAATGGTGAATTGCGCCTGATGGCGGTGGCGTGGTCTGAAGGCGGGCTGGGTTCCGCCTCGCGTCCGGTGACGGTGCGTGAGGATGCCCCGGCCGAGCTGATCCTGCCGCGCTTCATGTCACCGGGCGACACGGCGCAGGCCACGGTGACCGTTGATAACATTGACCTGCCCGCCGGCGCCTTCTCAGCGCAGATCAGCGCGACCGGTCCGCTTTCCGGGCCATCGGAGGCGGTGGAAATGACCCTGGAGCCGGGACAGCGCGAGGATAGGCGCGTCCGCCTGACCGCTGATACGGCGGGGATAGGCGAGCTGGTTCTCGCCGTGACGGGGCCGCAAAACTTCGCGACCGAGCGCAGCTATCCCATCGAGGTTCGCTCGGCCTGGCTGCCGGAATCCCGTGTCGAGCGGCGCACGCTGCGCCCGGGCGAAAGCTGGACACCGCCCGCCGCAGCGCTGGCCGGATATGTAGACGGGACAGGCTCCTTGCTGGTGAGCGCCTCGGCTTTCCCGATTGATATGGGGCCGCTCTATCGCGATCTGGCAGCCTACCCCTATGCCTGTACCGAGCAGAGTCTGAGCCGGGCCATGCCGCTGCTCTATGCCCGGCAGCTGGCCGGGTTGTCGGATGAGGAGATGCGCGGCGGTGCGGCCGCGGATGTGCGCCGGACGATTGAGCAAGTCCTGTCGCGCCAGAGCGGTGACGGTGCGTTCGGCCTGTGGCGTGTGGGCGACGGCCAGGCCTCGCCCTGGCTGGGCGCCTATGCCACTGATTTCCTTAGCCGCGCGGAGCAACAGGGCTATCCTGTGCCGCGTGCGGCGCTGGACCGGGCATTGAGCCAGCTGCAGCCCATAGCCCGGGGCGAGCTGTGGCGCGCCTACGGCTATAACACGAGCGTTCCTGAGGCCCGCTGGACGCGGGATACGCGCCAGCGCCTGGAAGACCGCAGCGCGGCGTATGCCCTGTATGTGCTGGCGCGCAACGGTCAGGCGGACCGCTCGCGCCTGCGCTACATGCATGACGAGCGCATCCGCCAGATCGAGAGCCCGCTGGCACGTGCCCATATCGGGGCAGGCCTGGCCGCCATGGGCGACCGGCCGCGCGCGGCCAGCGCGTTCGGGGCGGCGGTGGAGGCGCTGGGCTATCGCAATGAGGGTGACTGGTATCAGTCAGTGCGCCGCGACACGGCGGCGGTGCTGGCGCTGGCGGCGGAAGCGGGTCAAACCGGTATCGTCGAGCAGCTGGCAGGCAGGTTGTCACGCGACCTGCCCGAACCGTCGCGCCTGACCACGCAGGAGAAGGTATTCCTGATCCTGGCCGCACATGCGTTGGCGGGGGATAGTGAAGCTGCTTCAATCAGTTATGACGGTGCGGCCGACGATCCCGCGGCGGTGCGGTTTGACGCTGACACGCTGGCGCAGGCGGGCGCTTTCACCAATACCGGCACTCAACCGGTTTTCGTCACGATGCTGGCGCGCGGCGCGCCGGCCGAAGCCCCAGCCGCGTCGGCGTCCATGCTGCGCCTCGAAAAGACGATCCTGAACACGCGCGGCGAGACAGTTGATCCGGCCTCTGTTGTGCAAGGCGACCGGCTGGTTATCAGCCTCGAATTGACCCCGGAACGCCAGGCGATGGCCAGCTATGTCATCGCTGATCTTCTGCCTGCAGGCTTTGAAATTGAAGGCGTTCTGACCGCCGGGGACGGGGCTCCGGACGGGCCTTACGCCTTCCTGGGCGAGCTGAGCTATCCGCAAGTGGCCGAGGCGCGCGACGACCGGTTCGTCGCGGCGATCGAATCGCGCAGCGGGCGTACAGAGCGCTTCGCCTATGTGGTGCGGCCTGTGACGGCGGGCGAGTTCGCCCTGCCCGGCGCGGTGGCCGAAGACATGTACCGGCCTGACGTGACCGCGCGGACAGGGTCGGGCCGGCTGGCTATCCGGCCCTGACAGCGATGGCGGCTATCCCCCGTCTCTACCCCGAAAAATGGGGACATAAGGCAGCGTTGTGGAGACATGCGGCGGTTCTGTGGGGACTTGCAGCGGCCCTGTCGGGTCTTGTGGCGCTGCTGGTGACCCTTCGGGTCGTCGATCTGGCCCTGCCGCCGCCCATCGAGGCGGGCCGCACCGTCTCTCTGGTCGTTGCCGACCGTGACGGACGCGCCCTGCGCGCCTTTCCGGTTGAGGCGGGACGCTGGCGCCTGGCCGCAGACCTGGACCGGATCGACCCGGCCTTCATCGAGGCGCTGCTGGCAGTGGAGGACCGGCGCTTCGAGGAGCATCACGGCGTGGACCTGCTGGCGCTGGTGCGTGCCACGGGTCAGGCCGTCACCTCGGGCCGCATCCGGTCTGGCGGGTCGACCATCACGATGCAGACCGCCCGGCTTCTGGAGCCGCGCCCGCGCCGGACCATCGGGGCCAAGTTGATAGAGATGCTGCGGGCCTGGCAGCTGGAGATGCGGCTGACCAAGGACGAGATCCTGGAGCTGTATCTGACCCTGGCGCCGTATGGCGGCAATCTGCAGGGCGTGCGGGCGGCGAGCTGGGCCTGGTTTGACCGTGAGCCCGACCAGCTGACCCCCGACCAGATCGCGCTGCTCATCGCCCTGCCTCAGGCGCCGGAAGCGCGCAGGCCGGACCGGCGGCCCGAGGCGGCGCGGGCGGCGCGCGCACGCTTGCTCCAGCGCATGGCGCGGCTGGAGCTGATCAGCCAGGCACGCGCGCTGGACGCGGCCGATGAGGCCTTGCCTGAGGGCCGCCATGCCTTTCCCGCCCGCGCCTGGCACGCCGCCGAGACGGTGCGCGCGGGCGCTGGCGGCGTTGGCGAAGTGCGCTCGACGCTGGATTCGCGCCTGCAGGGCGAGGCCGAGCGATTGATGGCGGCGCTGGTGGCCGCGGCGGGGCCTGATGTGCAGGCTTCGGCCCTGATCGTGGACATCGAAACGCGCGCCGTGCGCGCGGCGGTCGGGTCGGCGGGGCTGGACCGGGCGGGGGGCTGGATGGATTTGACCAACCGGCGCCGCTCGCCGGGATCGGCGCTGAAGCCTTTGATCTACGCACTGGCGTTTGATGATGGCGCGGCGGCGCCCGCGACCCGTATCGCCGATTTGCCAGCACGGTTTGCAAGCTACCAGCCTGAGAATTTCGACCGCAGCTTCCGCGGCGAGGTCACAGTGGCCGATGCGCTGCAGCATTCGCTGAACGTGCCGGCGGTGCGCCTGCTCGACCGGGTGGGGGCGGCGCGCTTCACTGCCTCGCTGGCGCAGGCGGGCGGCGCGCCCGATGTGCCCGGTGCCCATAGTGGCGCGGCGGGGCTGGCCGTTGGGCTGGGCGGGCTGGGTCTGAGCGCGCGCGATCTGGCGCTGGTCTACGCGGCGCTGGGTGATGAGGGCCGCGCGCGGCCACTGGTGTGGACGCAAGACGCGCTGGACGCGCCCGCGCCGGTTCCGGTGCGCCTGGTCTCGGCCTCCAGCGCGCGCCAGGTGCTGACCATATTGGAAGGCTCGCCCGCGCCGCCAGGGCGCATGCCCGCGCGGCTGGCCAGCGGGGCACCTGCCATCGCCTACAAGACCGGCACGTCCTACGGGTATCGCGATGCCTGGGCGGCCGGGGTGGCAGGAGGGTATGCCATCGTGGTGTGGACCGGACGCCCGGATGGCGTGCCACGCCCGGGCGTGACGGGACGCGCGGCGGCGCTGCCGGTGCTGTTTGACCTGTTCGACTCGGTGGCGCGCATCGATCCGGGCTTTGCAGCGCGGGCGCGGGCGCGCCATGCGCCGATGGAGTCGGCCCCCTCTGCGCTGGACCGGTTTGCCCGTGCGGACGCGCCGCCGGAGATTCTGTTCCCGCCCGACCGCTCGGAAATCTGGGCCGATGAACCGGGCCGGGGTTTTGTTCTGTCCGGGCGTGGCAATCGGGGGCTCGCCTGGTATGCCGACGGCGCGCCGGTGCCGCGCGACGCCGGCGGATCGCCGGTCTGGACGCCGGACGGTCCCGGGTTTTACGAGCTGACGGCGGTGGACGCGCAGGGCCAGTCCGCCCGGGTGCGTGTGCGGGTGCGCATGCCGTCGGGCTGACGCGCCGGTTGACGCGCCTGTGATCTGCCGCGCGCGGAGGCAGGCTCGACGGGCCGCCGCAAGTCACGCTAGGTTCGCGGCCATGTTCGAAATTGCGGAAGGACTGACCCCATGACCCTCCCGATCCTGCGCAGCGCTCTGGCGCTGCTCGCGGCGGCGGTACTGGCGGCGGGCGCAAGCGCCCAGTTGCCCCTGACCATCGAAGACCTGTTCCAGATACGCCAGGCAGGCAGCGCGGTGATCTCCCCCGACGGCCAGTCAGTGGCCTACACCGTCACCGTTCCGCGCGACGTTCCCAACGGTGCGTCTGACGGCGTGCCCCATGTGGAGCTGCATATCGCCACCGGGCCTGAGCAGAACCGCGCCTATGTGGCCGGTGAGGGGCGGATCAGCGCCATCGCCTGGACGCCGGACGGGCAGGGCGTGACCTTCCTGGCCAATCGTGCCGGTGACAGTGCCACGGCGCTCTACCGCATCGATATTGCGGGCGGCGAGGCCCAGCGCATCTATGCCCACAGTCAGGCCATCCGCAGCTACGCCATCGCGCCCGACGGGACCACGCTGTTCTTCGTGGCCCAGGACCGGCCCGATCCGATGCGGGCGCGCCTGAGCGACCGGGGCTTCCGCGCCAATGTCTTCGAAGAGCAGCAGGTCTTCTCCCATGTCTGGCGCGCTGACCTGAGCGATCGCGAGGCGGACGCCACCCGGTTCGATCTGCCCGGTCACGCCACGCAAGTGGTCTTGAGCCCGGACGGGTCGCTTCTGGCCGTCGATCTGGCACCCACCGCGCTGGTGGATGACAATCTGATGAGCCGGCGCTGGCATGTGGTGAACGCGCGCACGGGTGCCGTCATCTCGTCTGCGCAGACCCTGAGCAAGCTGGGGTCTGCGGCGTTCTCGCCCGACAATGCGCGTCTGGCCTTTCTGGCCGGCGTGGACCGGGCGGACCCCACGGCAGGCACGCTGCATATCGCCGACGTGCGCACCGGCGCGATGGAGATCATCGACCGTGACGCCGAACAGCACCTGTACGGCTTTGCCTGGCAGGATGATCGCACCGTGCTGACGCTGGCTCATACCGGCACGACGAGCGCGCTGGTGCAGTATGGCGTGGATGGCGAGGCGCAGGCGCGCACCCCGTTTGAAGGCGGCATTCTGCGTGCCATCGATCTGCACCGTGATAGCGGCGCCATCGCCGCCGTGGTGGATGCGCCGACCCATCCGCGCGAGGTGTTTGCCGCCCGGCCGGGCGAGGCATTCGCCCGCTGGACCGATCACAACCCGCAGCTGGCCAGCATCGCCTGGGGCGTTCAGCGTACGGTCGAATGGGACGCGCGCGACGGCGAGCGCGTCGAGGGCGTGCTGATCACTCCGCAGGGCCGCGCCCCGCGCGGTGGCTGGCCGCTGATCATGACGGTCCATGGCGGGCCCGAAGCCCATGACAGTGACGGCTGGCTCAACAATTACTCACGCTTTGGCCATATCGCGGCGGGCGAAGGGTTTGCGATCCTGTTCCCGAACTATCGCGGCTCCACCGGCCGGGGCGAGCGCTTCATGAAGCTCGACCATCTCGACCCGCCGGGCGACGAGTTCTGGGACATTGTCGACGCCATCGCCCCGCTGGCGCAGGAGGGCCTGATTGATCCCGACCGCGTCGGCATTACCGGCGGCTCCTATGGCGGGTTCGCCTCGGCCTGGGGTGCGACGATTGCGACCGAGCACTTCGCCGCCGCTGCGCCCTTTGTGGCGCTGACCGATCTGGTGTCCTTCTTCGGCACGACCGAGATTCCGGTTGAAATGATCGATGTCCATTTCATGGAATACCCGTGGGAGAATTTCGATCTGTACGTAGACAAGAGCCCGATCCGCCATGCCCAGGGCTCGCGCACGCCCACGCTGATCCTGCACGGCGAGGCCGATACGCGGGTGGACACGACCCAGTCCTTCATCCTCTACCGCTTCCTGCAGTTGGCCGGCGACGCACCGGTGCGTCTGGTCACCTATCCCGGCGAGGGCCACGGCAATGCCCGGGCGGCCGCGCAGTATGACTATGCGCTGCGGGTGATGCGCTGGATGCAGCACTACCTGCAGGGCGAGGGCGGCGAACCGCCGCCTGCCGAGCTGCCCCTGCCTGAATTGCTGGGCCTGAACGACTGACGATCAGGGCCGGGCGCGTCCGTCGCGCCCGGCCTTTTTTCTGTCCTGCTGGCGCGATTGGCGTTAGTCTGCTGTCTTGCCCGATCCATGAATCTGCCTGGAGCCTGCCCCATGCGTTCTGTGCTGGTCACCGCCATTGTTTCCGCTGCTGTTCTGACCGGCTGCGGCGCGCCTGCGCCCAGCCTGGGGCCGGATGGCGGGCCGGACGGGGCGCGTTCAGCGCCGGACCTGCGGCTGGACCGTGGCCCGGCGCGCGAGCGGGGCGAGGCGCTGACCATCGAGCGAGTGTTCGGATCGCCCAGCCTCACCGGCCCGTCGCCGCGCGGCCTGCGCTTTTCGCCCGACGGGGCGCGGATCACCTTCCAGCGTGCGCGCGAGGATGACCGCACCGTGCTGGATTTGTGGGCCATGGATGTGGCCGGCGGGCGGACCTACCGCCTGGTGGATGCCCGCGCGCTGGTGCCGCAAGAGGGCGAGCTGTCCGAAGCCGAGATCCAGTATCGCGAACGCGCGCGGATCTCGCAGACCGGCGTGGTGGCCTATGACTGGGACGCCGAAGGGCGCGCCATCCTGGTGCCGATGGACGGGGATTTGTTCCATGTCGATGTGGAGAGCGGCGAGGCCCGGCGCCTGACCGAGACGCCTGAGTTCGAGACCGATGCCCGCATCAGCCCGGACGGGCGCCATGTCTCCTTTATTCGCGACCAGAATCTCTGGGTCCATGATCTGGAGACGGGTGCGGCGCGCGCCCTGACCGAGGAGGGCGAAGGCGCGGTCAGCTGGGGCGTGGCCGAGTTCGTCGCCCAGGAAGAAATGCGCCGCTTCACCGGATACTGGTGGTCGCCGGACGGGTCGCGCATCGCAGCGGCGCGCATCGACGAGACGCCGGTAGATATCGTGCCGCGGTTCGGTATTACGGCTGAGGGCGTGAATGTCGCCGACCAGCGCTATCCGCGCGCGGGCACCCCGAACGCCCTGATCGAGCTGTGGGTCATCGATGTGGCCAGCGGGAACCGCGTGCAGGTCGATCTGGGCGCGCAGACCGACATCTATCTGGCGCGCGTGAACTGGAACGAGGCGGGCGACCGCCTGTATGTGCAGCGCCAGAACCGCGGCCAGACGCAACTGGACGTGCTGGGCGCCGACCCGGCGACGGGTGCCAGCGACCTGGTGCTGCGCGAGGAAGCGGAGACCTGGATCAATCTCTCCAGCGACCTGACCCCGCTGGCGGGCGGCGGCTTCCTGTGGACCTCCGAGCGCACAGGATTCAGGCATATCTACCATGTGGACGCGCAAGGCGGCGTGCGGGCGCTGAGCCAGGGCGAGTGGGCGGTGGACCGCATCACCGGCCTCTCGGGCGATGGCGCGACGGTGTATTTTGAAGGCTGGGTGGAGACGCCGCTGGAGCGGCATCTCTACGCCGTGGCGTTCGAGGGTGGAACGCCCGTTCAGATCACCCGCGGGGCGGGGCGCTGGAGTGCGTCGCTGGGCGAGGGCGGGACGGCCTATATCGGCACATATTCCGATCCCGATACGCCGCCCCAGACCGGGCTGTATTCCATCGACGGGTCGCGCATCGCCTGGATCGAAGAGAATGCGCTGGATGAAGACCACCCCTACCACGCGTTTCTGGACGCCCATGTCTCGCCGGAGTTCGGCACGCTGACGGCGGCGGACGGGCAAACCGAGCTGCACTGGTCCATGCTGCGTCCTGACCATTGCACGGCCAGCGCGCGCTGCCCGGTCATCGTGCAGGTCTATGGCGGGCCGCTGGTGCAGACGGTCACGCGCGGCTGGGTCAATCCGCGCGACCAGCTCTTCCCGGCCCACGGCTATATCCTGTTCAAGCTGGACAATCGCGGCAGTTCCAATCGCGGCCACGCCTTCGAGGCGGCGCTGCACCGGCGCATGGGGATTGTGGAGGCGCAGGACCAGCTGGCGGGTCTGGATTACCTGCAGGGGCTGGATTTCGTGGACCCGGACCGGATCGGGCTGTGGGGCTGGTCCTATGGCGGGTATATGGCGCTGATGACCACATTGCAGGCACCGGGGCGCTTCGCGGCGGCGGTGGCGGGCGCGCCGGTCACCGACTGGGCGCTGTACGACACCCACTACACCGAGCGCTATATGGGCATGCCCGACGAGAACGCGGCCGGGTATGAGGCCGGGTCGGCATTTGCCCATCTGGATGGTTATGAGACACCGACGCTGATCATTCACGGCATGGCCGATGACAATGTCACGTTTGATCAGTCCACCCGCCTGTTCGCGGCGCTGCAGGCGCGCGGCGAGCGGTTTGACATGATGACCTATCCCGGCGAGCGCCACGGCGTGCGTCCGCCGCCGCTTCAGGTCCATCTGTGGCGCACGATTTTCGGGTATTTCGAACGCGAGATGCCGCAGGAGTAAGCGGCCTGCCCGTCACTGGCACGAACCGTGCGTGATCCCCTGCGAGCGCGCCTTGGCGCGTACCGCAATGCGACGGGGATCGATATGACCGAGCCTGTGCTGATTGACTGGAGTGAGGACAAGCGCGCGGAGTTCCGCCAAGGCGTGATGACCGCGCGGCATCGTCTTCACATGGCGCCGGAGTTTACCGATCTGGCGCTGGCGGCGCTGCTGGAACGCCATCCGCGCGAACTGACCGATATCTGCACCATGGGCGACGACCCGGCAGACCGCGAAAGCTGGCGCGCCGGCTCGGCATGCAACATGTCCGGCACGCAGCTGATCGAAGCCGTCCGCGAAGGCAAGCTGTGGATCAATCTGCGCGAGGCGATGAATCAGGACCCGGTCTACAAGCCGCTCTTTGACGCCCTGTTCGCCCAGCTCAAGCGCCTCAATCCCGACTACCGCCCCCTGAGCGCCTATGGCGGGATCCTGATTTCCTCGCCCCGCGCGCAGGTCTTCTATCATGCCGACGTCTCGGAGACGCTGCTGCTGCACGTGAAGGGCAAGAAGCGCTTCCGCATCTACCCGCCGCACGCGCCCTGGCTGAGCAATGCCTCCATGGAGCGGATCCTGCACAAGACCCAGACCGAGGACATTCCGTTCGACCGGGCCTGGGATGCCGACGCGGCGGTAATCGATCTGACGCCGGGCAGTTTTGTGAGCTGGCCGCTGCACGCCCCGCACCGGGTGGAGAATCTGGAAGGGCTGAACGTCTCCATCACCTGCGAGGTGGTGACGCGCCAGTCCATGATGAAGAATGCCGTGCTGCACGCCAATGGTGCCCTGCGCCGGATGGGCTTCCAGCCGCGTTCTGCCAGCCCGCATGGTCTGCAGGCGGTGGCGAAGCTCGCCTTCTCCAAGGCCTGGAAGCTGGGGTCAAAACTCACCGGCGCACGCAAGCCCATGCCCAAGAGCGAGGAGACCTTCGACGTCGATCTCGCCAGCGAGGCCGGCTATCGCGACCGCGCCGCGGCGGCCTGACCTGTCGCGTTTGTAAGTGGCAGACCGGGCGTGGGCCTGCAATCGTGGCGATTGCACAAGCCCGGGATGCCCCATGACCCATTTCCTGCCCTTCGTGGCGGCATGTCTCGCCGCAAGCCTGTCCGCCGCCGCGCACGCCCAGCTGCCGCCACCGCTTGAGGCAGCCCTGTCGACGCCCTTGACCGAAAGGACGCCGCTGCGCATGGCCATGCGCTGGACCATGGAAGGCGAAAGCGTCACGTTCGAGATGCGCCCATCCGGTGACGGGCCGCCGGCTTACCGCCTGCTGGAACCGGACGAGGCGGCGCTGAGCGAGCGTCAGCGCGAGGTCTGGACCTCGGTCACGCGCGAGCGCACTCCTGACGCCGGCGATGACGAGGGATCGAGCCGGCCCGGGGCCGGGGTCAATGTCGGGTCGGTTGATTTCAGCGGCTTGCGCGCGGCGATCGGAGGCCGTGCGACGCTGGAGCAAACCTTGCCCGACGGGGCGCTGGTCTACAGTTTCGCGCCCAGGGCCGTGCCGGGTGGCAATGAGACCCCCGAGGCGATGCTGGAGGCGCTGCGCGGGGAGGTGATTGTCGATCCCCGGCGGGGCGAACTGCAGAGGTTCCGCCTGTTTGCTGCGGACAGCTTCAAGCCCAATCTGGCCGCGCGGATCGACCGTTTCTCACTGCGTCAGGACTACGTGCATGACGCCACGCTCGACGGGCCGCGCTTTGCTGCGTTTGAAATGAGCATGGCCGGCTCGGCGGCGTTTCAGCGGTTTGACCGGACAATGTTGATCGAGCTGCTGTCGGTGGACTGGCATGATGGCGAGGCTGCCGCCGAAACCCTTGGCGGGGACGCTGACTCGCCCTAGGTCTGGGGCATGCCGCTTCATCTGGTCAAACTCTGCGTGGGTGCCGACTCCATCGAGGATCTCGAGGCGTGGCGCGATCAGATTGCGCCGGGTGGCCGGCTCATGGCCCACACCACCCGCATGACGCCCAAGCGCGCAGCAGAGCTGGCCGAGGGCGGGTCGCTCTATTGGGTGATCAAGCGGCTGATCCAGGTGCGCCAGCGCATCGTGGAGCTGGAAGAGTTCACCGACACAGAGGGCGTGAAGCGCTGCACGATCTGGCTCGATCCCGAGCTTGTGCGCACCGCGCCCGCGCCGCGCCGGCCGTTTCAGGGCTGGCGCTATCTCAAGGCTGAAGACGCCCCGGCCGATCTGTCGGTGCAGACCGGCGGGGAGGAGTTGCCCGACGCCCTGCGCTCGCAGCTGATCGAGATGGGTGCCTGGTGACGGCTGGCCTGCGCAGGCAGGACCGCCGGACCGGCGTTAGCGGACAGCGGTGATCGTGCGGCCGTCCTCTGCGGTCAGCACCAGCCCGGTTCCGTCCTCGCTGGCCTGATAGCTCACGGCCTGGCTGAGCAGGGTCAGGAAGGTGCGCTCCTGCTGCATGCGCTCATCGGCGCAGGCCATGCGCGTCGTGCTCAGGGCACCAAAACTCAGCGCGCTGGCGTCGGCCTGATACTCGCCATTGAACCGGTTGCATCCGGCGCTGCCGGTTACGCCATTGGGCAGGAAGGCGATGGTCGGCGCAGCTTCGGCCAGAGCCGCCTGGCCTTCAATCTCCGTCACTGTCCATTCAGGACCGATCAGGGCGTTCGCGGCTCCAGCCTCCAGCACAGTGTCCTGCGCCGCCTCACCGGCGGGGGCGGCTGCCGTATTCGCGGCGGGATCGGGCGCGCTGCAGGCGGCCAGCAGCGCGGCGGACACGGGAAGGGCGAAGGCGAGGCGGATCATGGCAAGGCTCCTGTCATGCAGCGCTTCAACGCGCAGCCTGATCGCGAGCCTATCATGCTCCGCCTTGCCCGTGCAGGGGTCTCAGCCGCGCGCGCCGGCCACGTGAACGTCCGGCCCGGCGGGCACAACTCCGCTGGGATTGATCATGTCATGGCTCTCGTAATAGTGCCGCTTGGCGTGATCGAGATCGAACAGGTCCGCCACATCCCCGTGGGCATGCAGGCGGCGGGCATACGCCGACAGGTTGGGGTAATCGATCAGGCGCTTGAGATTACACTTGAAATGCCCGTGATAGACCGGGTCAAAACGCACCAGCGTGGTGTAGAGCCGCCAGTCGGCTTCGGTCAGCGTATCGCCCGTCAGCCAGCGACGGCCGTCGGCCAGGCGGTCTTCCAGCCAGTCGAGGCTGTCGAACAGCGCCGTCACGGCGCTTTCATAGGCGGACTGGCTGGTGGCAAAGCCAGAGAGATACACGCCGTTATTCACCGTGTCGTAGATGCGCGTGTTGAGCTCATCGATCTCGCCGCGCAGGGCCTGCGGGTAATAGTCGCCCGCCTTTGCACCCACGCCGTCAAAGGCGGTGTTGAACATGCGGATGATGTCGGCACTTTCATTGGAGACGATGGTCGAGGTCTGCTTGTCCCACAGCACCGGCACGGTCACCCGGCCTGAATAGTCCGGCGCGGCGGCGGTGTAGACCTGGTGCATGAATTGCGCGTTGTTGACGGGGTCCGCGATCACGCCCGGCCCGTCCTGGAAGGTCCAGCCGTTTTCCTTCATCAGCCAGTGCACCACGGACAGGGAGATCGTGTCTTCCAGCCCCTTGAGGCGGCGGAACACCAGCGTGCGGTGCGCCCACGGGCAGGCCAGCGAGACATAGAGGTGATAGCGGCCGGGTTCTGCCTTGAAGCCGCCCTCGCCGGTCGGGCCGGGCGCACCGTCAGGGGTTACCCAGTTGCGGAAGACGCTGTTCCAGCGCTCGAATTTTCCACCGGTGGATTTGGTGTCATACCATTCGTCTTTCCAGACGCCGTCGATCAGCCGGCCCATGGGGAGGCCTCCTTTTTGATCTGCTTGCAGGTTTGGGGTGCGAGGCGGGCGATCAGAACCGGCCTTGCTGAAAGTCCAGCATGGCCTGGCGCACCTCGCCCTCGGTGGTCATCACGAAGGGGCCGGCCCAGACAACGGGCTCGCCGATGGGATAGCCTGCCGCCAGCATGAGGCGCGCGCCGTCCGGCCCGGCCTCGATGCGCACGGTATCGCCAGGGCCATAGACGCCCAGCTGAGCCTCGCTCAAGCTGACGCCGCCCGATGTGACCGAACCGGAATGGGTGGCGATGAAGGCGGTCTTGCCGCTCGGGACGGGTTCTTCAAATACGCTATCGGGGGCCATGCGCAGCTCGGCATAGAAAGGCTCCACGGTGATGTCGCGCACCGGTCCCTCCACGCCGGTGGAGGTGCGCCCGGTGACGATCTTGGCCGTGACGCCCTCCCGTTCATCGGCCGGGATCTGGGTCTCGGCGAATTCCTGATAGCCGGGGTCTTTCATCTTTTCGGCGCGGGGCAGGTTCACCCAGAGCTGGAACCCGCTCATCAGCCCGTCATCCTGCTGCGGCATTTCAGAGTGAATGATGCCGCGCGCGGCGGTCATCCACTGCACGCCGCCCGGCCCGATTACGCCTTCATGGCCCTTGTTGTCGCGATGCTGCATCCGGCCTTCGACCATGTAGGTCACCGTCTCGAACCCCCGGTGGGGGTGAGGCGGGAAGCCGGCGAGATAATCGCCCGGATCATTGGAGTGGAACTTGTCCAGCATCAGGAACGGGTCCAGCACGCGCAGGGCGGGCGTGCCCAGAAGGCGCGTCAGCTTCACACCGGCGCCATCAGAGGCCGGCATGCCGCGTGTGGTCTTGACGATGGGGCGAAGGGACATGGCGCTTCATCCTTGCTGGGATCCGTGTGGTGTGCGCCCAACATGGCCATGCAGGGCGGCGCTGGCGAGGGTGCGCGCCGGCCAGATTGTGTTTCCGCGCGCGCAACACTGCGGGCAAATCGCGCCGCACAGCGCATGGACAGACAGGCGGCAGGCGGCTACGGCTCCTGCCGCATAGCAAGATCAGGATATCCGCGCATGACGAGCGAGCCGTTTGTACTGGGCTGGGAAGAATGGGCCGCCTTCCCGGGCCTGGGCCTGCCCGCCATCAAGGCGAAAGTCGATACCGGCGCGCGCACCAGCGCCCTGCATGCCGTGGCGGTCGAGCAGTTCGGCCCCGACCGCGCACCCCAGGTGCGCTTCATCATGCATCCGATCCCTGAACGCCCGGATCTGGAGATCATCTGCGCGGCTCCCGCCGTGGACCGGCGCGAGGTGATCTCGTCCAATGGCGAGAGCGAGCTGCGCTGGGTCATCAAGGTTGACGTGCGCATGGGCGAGCGCACCTGGCCCATCGAGGTGACGCTGACCAATCGCGAAACCATGCAGTACCGCATGCTGCTGGGCCGCTCTGCGATCCTGGACGATATGGTGGTCAATCCCGGTCAGTCCTGTGTGCAGGGCCAGCTGTCCTACGATCTTTACGGCGACGCGCCGCGCAAGCCGCCTGTGCGCCGCCCCTTGCGCATCGCGATCCTGACGCGCGAGCCGCGCAATTACTCGTCACGGCGCCTGAAGGAGGCCGCCGAGGCGCGCGGTCACGTGGCCGAGATGATCAACACCGCGCGGGTCACCATCGCCATCAACACCCTCGCCCCGGCGGTGTATTTCGACGGGCGGCGCCTGTCGCGTTTCGATGCGGTGATCCCGCGCATCGGGGCGTCCATGACCAATTACGGCATGGCGGTGCTGCGCCAGTTCGAAATGACGGGGGCGTATATCCTGAACTCGGCCGAAGCCATCGGGGCCAGCCGTGACAAGCTTTACGCCCATCAGCTGCTGGCGCGCGCCGGGATCGGCATGCCGACCACCGCCTTCGCCCACTCGCCCAAGGACACGCGCAACCTCATCGAACACGTGGGCGGCGCGCCGCTTGTGGTCAAACTGCTGGAGAGCACGCAAGGACGCGGCGTGGTGCTGGCCGAGACGCGCAAGGCCGCTGAAAGCGTGATCGACGCCTTCCGGGGCCTGGACGCCAACTTCATCGTGCAGGAATTCGTCAAGGAAGCCGGCGGTGCGGACATCCGCTGTTTTGTGGTGGGCGGCAAGGTGGTGGCGGCGATGAAGCGCCAGGCCCAGGCTGGCGAGTTCCGCTCCAACCTGCATCGCGGCGGCGAAGCCCAGCCGGTGCGCATCACCCGCGAGGAGCGGGCCGCGGCGATCAAGGCGGCGCGGGCCATGGGCCTGTCCGTGGCAGGCGTGGATCTGCTGCGCGCCGAGTCCGGGCCCAAAGTGCTGGAGGTCAATTCCTCGCCAGGGCTGGAGGGCATCGAGGCGACGTCAAAAAAGAATGTCGCCGATCTGATCATCGAGCATGTCGAGACCCATGTGCGCACGGTCTCGGCGCGTCCCGCGCGGCGCAGCCAACGCAGCGCGCCGCCTCCCGCCCAATAAAAACCCCGCGAGACCGGGGCGCGGTCTCGCGGGGCTTCGTCGTCCGGGCGCGGGGCAAGGGGGGACAGGCCACGCCCGGTCAGATCAGGCCTGTTACGGCATGATCACGGCGTCGATCACGTGGATCACGCCGTTGGAGGCTTCGATGTCGGCGCTGATGACCGTGGCACCGTCAACGGTGACCGTGCCGTCTTCACCGACGACCAAATTGACCGTGCCGCCCTGCAGGGTGGGCAGGTCATACGTGCCGGCCGGGGTCTCGGCGGCGAGGTATTTGCCCGACACCACGTGGTAGGTCAGGATCGCGGTCAGCTGATCGCGGTTTTCTTCTTCAAGCAGGCTCTCGACCGTGCCGGCGGGCAGGGCGGCGAAGGCTGCATTGTTGGGCGCGAACACCGTGAACGGGCCTTCGCCGGACAGGGCTTCGACCAGCTCGGCAGCCGTGACTGCGGCCACCAGGGTCGAGAAGTCGTCATTGCCCGCGGCGATTTCGACGACGTTCTGCTCCGTCGCAGCGGTGTAGCCACCGCCATGATGGTCGGCCAGCGCGGTCGCGGAAACGGCGCCAAGGGCGAGAACGGACGAGGCGAGAAGGGTGGTGATACGCATGGGGAGTGCTCCTTGAAGGGGCTGTTGATCGGTTGCCTAGCGCCGCACCGCGTTGAGCGATGCAGCGGTTCTAGTGTGTATAGAACATGCCAATATACGCATCGGTTCCCGTCCCGGATCACCCAGGCGCCGGGATGACCGAAAGTTAATCTTGCGAGGGGGAAGCGGCGCGGTTGTCGATCAACCGTGTTGTGCCCACCCGCACCGCCGCCAGAACCCGTGCCGGGCGGTCCAGCCGGCCCGGCCCGAGCGCCGCCAGCGACTGCGCGCAGCGCGCCGTGACATAGTCGACGTTGTCAAAGGCTTCCCGCGCGGCGTTTAGCGCCGTCGCTTCGGCCTGTGCGATGTCACCGCCCGCTTCCAGCTGCGCGGCGAAACCGGCAAGGATGACATTGAGCCGGCCTGCGCGCTGGCGGTCGGCGGGCGACAGATAGGCGTTGCGCGAGGACAGGGCGAGGCCGTCCGCCTCGCGCACGGTGTCGCCGGCCTCGATGCGCGTCTCCAGATCCAGATCGGCTGCGAGGCGCCGGATCACCAGAAGCTGCTGGTAATCCTTTTCGCCGAACACGGCCACGTCGGGCCGGACCTGATTGAGCAGCTTGGTCACCACCGTGGCGACGCCGGAGAAGAAATGCGGGCGTGCCGCGCTTTCCAGCCCTTCAGCCGGGCCGGTCAGGGTGACTGTTGTGGCAAAGCCGTCCGGGTACATGTCGCGGGCGCGCGGCGCGAACAGGAGATGGCATCCGGCTTGGGCCAGCTTGGCGGCGTCGGCGTCCATCGTGCGCGGATAGGCGTCGAAATCCTCGCCGGGGGCGAACTGGGCGGGATTGACGAATATGCTCGCCACCACCCGGTCGCAGCGCGACAGGGCCTGGGTCACCAGCGCGATATGGCCCGCGTGCAGTGCACCCATTGTGGGGACGAAGCCGATGGTGAGCCCGGCCGCCCGCCAGCCCGCGAGGACGGCGCGCAGGTCACTGACAGCGCTGACGAGGGGAAGGGGACGGGTCAAGACGCGCGGGCTCCGGCAATTCATGGCGGCGCGCACGCTAGGCGCAGCAGGGGCGCGCGCGCAAGCGCGCGACTCGGTGTATGGGCTCAGACCATGAAGCACGCGATTGCGATTTTCTCCGCCTTGAGCGTATCGGCCTGCGGGGCCACCACCGCGTCGTCCGGCTCACCTGAAGCCATGCGCGCGGCGGCGCTGGCGCGCCTGCTGCAGGAGACCGCGGCGCAGGACCCGGCGCGCATCGTGGCGGCGGACGCCGAGATGACGGCGCTGGAGCATGCGCTGCGGGCGCGGCCGGATGCCCCGCCACCGGCCGCTGCGCCGGAACCCGCGCCCCTGCCTGCGCCGGATCTGACCGGCGCGCGGTCGGTTCTGCATGGCGTGCATCTGACCTCCTATCGCGATCCCGCCCATGTGGTGGCGGGCTGGCGGGCGCTGCAGGCGACACTGCCCGCCCTGGACGGGCTGAGTGCACGCGTGGTGCCGGCTGATCTGGGTGAGCGGGGCGTGTATCTGCGCCTGAAAGCGGGACCCTTTGACAGCCGGGATGCGGCGCAAGCCTGGTGCGCGCAGGCGCAGGCGGGCGGGCATTGGTGTCAGGCGGTGGATTTCACCGGCACGCCTGTGGCCGTGCCGGACGGCGGATGACCCCTTCTCAACGCCGCACGCTGGTGTATCCATGAGGCCCGCCTGAGGGCCTGACACCCATGTCCAATTCGAACGCCGAACGCTCGATGCAGTCTGAGCCGACCGACGGGTCGGCCCATGTCATTGTCGTGGGCAATGAAAAGGGCGGGGCGGGCAAATCCACCGTCGCCATTCACCTGGCTGTGGCGCTGATGCGCATGGGCAAGACGGTAGGCGTCGTCGATCTCGATCTGCGCCAGGCGACCCTGACGCGCTATCTTGAAAACCGGCGGCGCTGGGCCGAGCGGCGTTCGGCGGCCCTGCCCATGCCGCTGGAGCAGACCGTGCCTGCTCCGGCGACGCGCAGTCTCGATGAGGCCGAGGCCGAGGAGCAGGCCGCCTGGGACGCCGCGCTGGCGGCGCTGAAAGCCGAGTGCGACTTCATCATTGTCGATGCGCCCGGCGGCGATACGCATTATGCGCGCCTGGCCCATGCCAGCGCCGACACCATTGTCACGCCCATCAATGACAGCTTTGTCGATTTCGCGCTGCTGGCCGATGTGGACCCGGAAACCTTCGAGGTGGGCCGGCCCAGCGTCTACGCCGCCATGGTGTGGGAGTGCCGCAAGCTGAAAGCGCGCTCGCAGCGGCGCACGATTGACTGGGTGGTCATGCGTAACCGCATCTCCATGCTGGATGCGCTCAACAAGCGCCGGGTGTGGGAGGGGTTGAAGAAGCTTTCCGAACGCATCGGCTTCCGCCTGGCGCCGGGGTTTTGCGAGCGGGTGATCTATCGCGAGCTGTTTCCCGCGGGGCTGACTTTGCTCGATCTCACCGAAAGCGGCTCCAAGGCCCCCTTCACCATGAGCCATGTGGCCGCCCGCCAGGAATTGCGCGAGCTGATCATTATCCTCAAACTGCCCGGGCTCGCGGGTGCGCGCATGCCGTTCTGACCGGAGGGCGATGATGAGCCTGCTCATACCCTTTCTGGCCGCCATCGGCGCTTTGCTGGCGCTGGCGTTCGCGTTCTCACGCATGAAGACCGAGAACGCCGCCCTGCTCTTGCGGGTGGGCCTCGGCGTGACGGGCGTTGTGGGCGGGATTTTGCTGACCGTGCGCGGCCTGGCCGTCGCCGGTATTCCGGTGCTGGCCGCGGGGCTGGGCCTGCTGGGGGTGGCGGCGCGGGGCGGTCAGGACAGCAAGGGCGGCGCGTCAGGACCGGGTGAAGACGCCGCTTCAGGCCCGCGCCAGCCGCCGCCGGGCCGCGCCCGGCCCGGTGCAATGACCCGGCGCGAAGCCGCGCAAATCCTGGGCGTCTCCGAAACCGCCAGCGAGGACGAGATCCGCCACGCCCACCGCGAGCTGATGAAAAAACTCCACCCCGACACCGGCGGCTCCGGCCCGCTGGCGGCGCAAGTGCAGGAAGCACGGGATGTGTTGTTGGGGTGAGAACCCCTCACTTCAACCGCGGCACCGCAATCCCCAGCGCGCCTGCCGGTGCGGGCACCGGTTTGTAGCGGTAAAGCTCCGCAGGCCGTCCGCCGGTGCGGCTTTCCAGCTGGCCGGTGCCGGTGACGAAGCCGGCGCGGTCCAGCGCGCGGCGGAAATTCTGTTTGTGCAAGGGGAAGCCGGAGATGGACTCGGCGAGCTTTTGCAGGTGGGAGAGGGTGAACAGGTCCGGCGTGAGTTCGAACACGATGGGGCGGTATTTCACCTTGCCGCGCAGTCTGGAAAGGGCCGTGGCCAGGATGCGCCGGTGGTCCGACGCCATGGTCTCGCCGATGCGCAGGGCGCCGTTTGGCGCCTCGTCGCGGTCGCGGGCGGCTTCGGCGACCAGTTCGGCCTCGTACAGGAGTTCGTAGCGGTCCAGCGCCCGCTCTTCGTTCCACGGCGCGCCGTCCAGGCCAAAGGTGGCGCGCACGCGCTGGGAGCGGGCGGCGCGCCGGCCCGGGGCGGCGGCCTCGTCAGCCCAGGAGCGCAGGGCGGGCTCTATGGAATCGGTGAGAATGGCCGGGCGGCCCTCGCGGTGATCCTCCCAGGGAAAGAAGCGGGTGACGTCCACCCAGCGGGCTTCTTCGCCCTTGAGGGGGCGGGCTTCATGGGCGAGGCCCAGATAGCCCACCGAAATGACCCGCGCGCCCTGGGCGCCGGCCAGGGCCGCCACCGGCGCCTCGCGGCCCATATCGCCGAACGTGTAGAGCTGTTCGACATAGCCGAGCTCGAACCCGGTCTGGCCGCGCACCCATTCGCGCAGGCCGATCTCGAAGGTGCGGTGGGTTTCAGGATCGAACGGACCGAAGGGCAGGGCGGTCTGGCCGCCCTCCAGGCTTTCAGTGACCAGAACCTGCAGCTCGCCCTCGCCATCAGCGGCGAAGATCACGGCGTTCAGCCCGACGACCAGACGGCCGAGCTTGGACGGGTCGATATCGGGCTTCATCGCGCGCGCTCGCGCTCGGCGCCGGCCAGCAATTGCTCGAACCGGTCGAGGAATCGCGCCTGCGCCTCGGGGGCGGGCAGCGGGTTGATGGTCAGGCGCACGCCTGCCGGCGGGCGGCCGAACAGCTTGCGCGCTTCTTCGGTGGAGAAACCGGCGATCTGGGTGGCTTCAAAGAAGGCGCAGGTCTTGTCGGCGCGCTTGATCACGGCCTTGATATCGGCGGGCAGCTCAGCGGGCAGGCCGTAGCGCATGTTCACCGCCCCTTCGAGCCTGGCTTCCACAATCTTGTAATCATAGCCCAGAGCGGCCTTGAACGGCGAGATCATGTCGCCGATCACGTATTCGGCCGCATCATGCAAGAGCGCGCCCAGCTGCCAGGCATAGGGCCAGTCGGGCTTCAGGCGCTGGCACACGCGCTCCACGACCACCGAATGTTCGGCCACCGAAAAGGCGTGCTCGCCCGAGGTCTGACCATTCCATCGCGCCACCCGCGCCAGGCCGTGGGCGATGTCGGATATCTCGATATCCATGGGCGAGGGATCGAGCAGATCGAGCCGGCGCCCGGACAGCATGCGCTGCCAGGCGCGCGGCGGCGGGACCGGTGAAGGGGCGCGGGTCAATCGATCAGGCTCCGGGTTATCGCTCTATGCGTTCCGTCCTATCGCGAAACGGCGTAAGTTCAAGGCATGCTGCTGGCGCATTACGCCGCCGCCGTGCGAGAAAAGGAGCCGTTTATGAGACCGGAACGCTTGCTGGTCGCCCTTCAGGGAACCGAGGCCGATGCCGCGCCGCTGGATGCTGCGGTGACGCTGGCACCGATTTTCAACGCCGATCTGCGCGGCGTGTTCGTGGAGCCTGATCCTGCGGCCTACATGCTGTGGACGGGTCCCGGCGCGGCAGGTGCGTCGGTGGTGTCGACCGCGCTGGATGCCGTGCGTGAGGAAGCCGACATTTACGCCAAGGCTGCGGCCGCGCGGTTTGACGCGGCGGTGGAGGCGGCTGGCCTGAAAGGCGCCAGCAGCTTCCGGCGCATCACCGACAGCCCGGCCGAGGCCGCGCAGCAGGCCCGTCTGGTGCGCCTGCTGGTGACCTGCCCCGATGCCGCTGCCGGCAAGGGGCCGTTGGCTGATTTCACCACGGCTTGTCTGGTGGACGAGGGCTGCCCGGTCTTCGTACCGCGGCGCGGTGCGATGGCGCCCAAAACCATCGCCGTGGCGTGGGACGGATCCAAGGAAGCCGCCCGCGCCGCCTTCGCCGCGGCGCCTTTCTTCACCGAGGGGGTGGACGTCACCATCCTGCACAGCCCGAAAAATCTCGACTTCAGCGACCGCGCCGCGGCCGCGCCCAACCGGCTGGCCAACTGGCTGCGCCCGCGCGGGATCGAGGCCCGCACGGTAGAGGTGAAGCCTGACGGTCCGCTGGGCGCGGCGCTGGTGGAGGCGGCTGCTGGCGCTGACCTCTTGGTGGCGGGTGCCTATGGCCAGTCGCGCATCGCCCAGTTCATCTTTGGCGGGGTCACGCGCTCGCTGCTGAGCGCCACGGATGGTCCGTCGCTGTTGATTGCGCACTAGCCGCCGGGAGCGGATCGCGAGTCTGACCCCGGCGCCTCAAAGCCGTGCGTGAGCGCTCCAGATGCGGGCGCCACGTGCGCGCGCCGTGTCAAAAAGCGATCCGACCGCTGACAAACTGTCAAACACGCGCTCCGCTTTGCTGCACACGCGAAGGGGAGCGAAGCGATGGACGAGACGGCATTTGCAGGCGGAGATGTGGCGTGGCTCCTGACCGCGTCCGCGTTGGTGCTGATGATGACCTTGCCGGGGCTGGCGCTGTTTTATGGCGGCATGGTGCGGCGCACCAATGTGCTGTCCACGCTGATGCAGTCCCTGGGCGCGGCGGCGCTGGTGACGCTGACCTGGGTCATCGCGGGATACTCGTTCGCGTTCGCAGGCGAGGGGGCGCTGTTTGGCGGATTTGACCGGCTCTTCCTGTCCGGCCTGACGCTGGACAGCGCGGTGGGCGGCATTCCCGAGAGCGGCTTCATCCTGTTTCAGCTGACCTTTGCCATCATCACCGTGGCGATTATCGCGGGGGCGGCGGCCGAGCGCCTGCGCTTTTCAGCCTGGATGGTGTTCGTGCCGATCTGGCTTCTGCTAGTCTACGCCCCCATCGCCCACTGGGTCTGGGGCGGCGGTTTCCTGAGCGAGGCGGGCGTGCTCGATTTCGCAGGCGGGGCGGTGGTGCACATCAATTCCGGCGTGGCGGGGCTGATCCTGGCGCTGAAGCTCGGCCCCCGGCGCGGCTGGCCGAAAGAGGGCGCGCCGCCGCATAACCTCGTCCTCACCGTGATCGGGGCGGGCCTGTTGTGGGTGGGCTGGTTCGGGTTCAATGGCGGCTCGGCGCTGGAGGCCAATGCGCTGGCGGCGCACGCGGCGCTGGTCACCCAGATCGCCGCGGCGACGGCGGCGCTGACCTGGGCGGGGCTTGAGTGGATTTTGCGCGGCAAGCCCAGCGTGCTGGGCGCGGCGTCGGGTGCCATTGCCGGTCTGGTGGGCATCACGCCCGCGGCCGGATTTGTGGAGCCCTATGCGGCCTTCGTGATCGGGGCGCTGGCCGCCGCGGCGGCCTATGGCGGCGTGACGATCCTCAAAGCGAAACTGAAATACGATGACAGCCTGGACGCGTTCGGCCTGCACGGCATTGGCGGCTTTGCCGGCGCGGTGCTGACCGGCGTGTTCGCCGCCACCGCCGTGGGCGGCGCTGCGGGCGCGGTGGAAGGCAACTGGCTGATCGTATGGACCCAGACCTGGGGCGCGCTGGCGGCCGCGGCCTGGTGCGCCATTGCGACCTTCATCATCCTGTGGGTGCTGGAGCGCTTCATGACATTGCGTGTGGACGCCGAGGACGAGGTCACCGGCCTCGACATCGCGCTGCACGGCGAGAGCGCCTGACGGCTCTCCTGCAAACGGTTCCTCCCTGACTGGTCCCCGGCGGTTCGCCCGCCGGGGATCTTTTTTGTCAGCGCTATTTCGGCCCCAGCATGGTCTCGGGCCGCACCGCCTTGTCGAACTCTTCCGCCGTAACAAAGCCCAGGCGCACCGCTTCCTCGCGCAAGGTGGTCCCGTTCTTGTGGGCGGTCTTGGCGACGGTCGTGGCGTTGTCATAGCCGATGCTCGGCGCCAGCGCCGTGACCAGCATGAGCGAGCGCTCCATCAGATCGGCGATGCGGGTTTCATTGGCCTCGATGCCCGCCACGCAGTTCTCGGTGAAGCTCACCGCCGCGTCGCCCAGGAGGCGCGCGCTGGTCAGCACGTTCCAGGCGATCATCGGTTTGAACACGTTGAGCTGGAAATGGCCCTGGCTGCCGGCGAAGCTGACGCCGGCGTTATTACCCATGACCTGGGCGCAGACCATGGTCATAGCCTCGGCCTGGGTGGGGTTCACCTTGCCCGGCATGATGGACGAGCCCGGCTCGTTTTCCGGCAGGTTGAGCTCGCCAATACCGCAGCGCGGGCCGGAGCCGGACAGGCGGATATCCTGCGCGATCTTGAACAGCGACACGGCGGCCGAATTGAGCGCGCCATGGGCTTCCACCATGGCGTCTTTCGACGCCAGCGCCTCGAACTTGTTGGGCGCGGTCACAAACGGAAGGCCCGTGAGCGCAGCGGCTTCTTTTGCGAACGCCACATCAAAGCCCGGCTTGGCGTTGAGGCCGGTGCCCACCGCTGTGCCGCCCTGGGCCAGCTCATAGAGCGCAGGCAGCGCCGCCTCGACCCGGCGGATGGCGTTTTTGACCATGTGGGCGTAGCCGGAAAACTCCTGCCCGAGGGTCAGGGGCGTGGCGTCCATCAGATGGGTGCGCCCGATCTTGATGATGTCCTTGAACGCCTCGGCCTTGGCGGCCAGTGCCGCGTGGAGCGTGGTCAGCGCAGGCACCAGATCGCGCACGAACACTTCCGCCGTGGCGATATGCATGGCGGTGGGGAAGACGTCGTTGGAGGACTGGGACCGGTTCACATGGTCATTGGGGTGGACCGGGTCTTTCGAGCCCACCACGCCGCCCAGGATCTCGATGGCGCGGTTGGCGATCACCTCATTGGCGTTCATGTTCGACTGGGTGCCCGAGCCGGTCTGCCAGACCACCAGCGGGAAATGATCATTGAGCTTGCCTTGAGCCACTTCCAGCGCGGCGGCGGCAATCGCATCGCCCAGGCGTGGCTCGAGATTGTCCAGCGCCATATTGGCCTTGGCCGCGCAATGCTTGACCACGCCCAGCGCGCGCACCAGCGGCAGAGGCTGGGTCTGGCCGCCAATGCGGAAATTGATCAGCGAGCGGGCGGTCTGGGCGCCCCACAGCTTGTCGGCGGGAACGTCCAGCGGGCCGAACGAGTCGGTCTCTGTGCGCATGTCAGTCATCGGGCTCGCTCCGGTCTTGCTTGATCAGGTCCGCAGGCGGACAATGTGGGGTCTTGATGAGTCGGACGTGTAGCACCCGGCCCTGACAGATCAAGCCGGACATGGATGCGGCGCGCCGCGCGAAAGGGAATGCCCACATGCAAGCAGCAGCCAGCAAGGGATCGCTCAATCTGCGTGTGGATGCGGTCACGGCCAGTTCCGATCGCTTCAACACGCTGATCGGTGCCTTTTTCGCGTCGGAGTTCAAGCGCCCGCGCGACGGCGCTTTCGAGGTCGTGGTCGAGATTGAACGTGCATCCGATATGCCCGCCCACGATGTCGATCAGGTCGCCAAAGCGGTGGTCGAGGGGCTGACCGGCGTGGTGTTCCATGATGGCAGCCAGATCGAGCGCCTGCATGTGGAGAAGACCATAGGGGACAGGGCCCGGGTGAAGGTCCGCGCCCGGCCGATCCGAGCGCCCGAAGCCGCCTGAGCTGAGCCAGACGGCTTAGCCCTCGCGCCGGTAGACCCCGTCAATCACAAGATCGCCGGCGCGCGCCGCGAGATAGGTGCGCATGATCGCTTCAAGCTGATCAAGCGAGGTGAGACGGCAATAACCTTCGGCGTCGAGCGCCACGCCTGCCTCCTCGCGCGCGGCGTCGGCCAGCATGTTGCAGTCGGCCATGTGATAGCTTGCCATGGCACCGCCGGCATACACGAACATGATGCCATACCCGTATCCGGCCTCGCCGGGGAATTGGGCGATATACGTGTCCTCATGCAGCTGGCGCAGGCGCGCGTTCTGGTGAGGAAAGTTCACATCGTCCGAGACGTAGCGGCGGCGCTGGTTGCGCAACTCGCCACGCCAGGTGAACCCGCCCCATTCGGTCCCGTCGGGATGGGTGGGCGTGTGCACCCACACCCCGTCCTGCAGCGGCGTATCAGCACCCCAGAAGCCGATCAGTTCGCGGTCGGAATAGAAGCAGCCGCCCAGTGCCAGCGCAGCGATCCCAATGGCAATGATCGGGGCGGCGGCCCGCAACAGGCCTGCGATCACGGCGTCGCCCCGATGAGCGCTTCGGTTGCCCGGATCAGCCAGGCTGCCGCGTCGCCGTCCAGCCGGGGCAGGACGCGCTTGCGAACCTCGGCGTGATAGCCGTCGAGCCACACCATCTCGTCCGGGGTCAGAAGGGTGGTGTCGATCAGGCCGCGATGAATGGGTGCCATGGTCAGGGTTTCAAAGCCCAGCATCGCCCGGTCGCCCTCCTCAACCGGCTCGGCCGGGGTGACTACCTGCAAATTCTCGATCCGGATGCCATAGGCACCAATCTGGTAATAGCCCGGCTCGTTGGAGACGATCATGCCGGGTTTGAGCGGGATAGAATTGCCCGCCTTGGCTATGCGTTGCGGGCCTTCATGGACGCCCAGATAGCTGCCCACGCCGTGCCCGGTGCCGTGGTCATAGTCATGCCCGGCCATCCACAGCGGCGCGCGCGCCAGCACGTCGAGGGCGGCACCGGGCGTGCCGGCCGGAAAGCGGATGGCGGACAGGGCAATATGCCCTTTGAGCACAAGGGTGAAGTGGCGGCGCATCCGGGCTGTCGGCTCGCCGATCGGCACGGTGCGCGTCACATCCGTGGTGCCATCAGGATACTGACCGCCGGAATCCACCAGATAGAGCGAGCCGGGCTCGAGCTTGAGCGTGGAGGCGGTGTTGACGCGGTAGTGCGGATACGCCCCGTTGGGGCCGGCCGCCGAGATGGTTTCGAAGGACAGATCCTTCAACTCGGGCAGGGCGGTGCGGAAGCCTTCCAGCTTCAAAGCCGCCTCGATCTCGTCCACATGACCAGACTGGGCCTCGGTGTCGAGCCAGTGCAGGAAGCGCACCAGCGCCTCGCCGTCGCGGATATGGGCCTGGCGCGCGCCCTCGATTTCCACAGCGTTCTTGCACGCCTTGGGCAGAAGGACCGGATCGGGCTTTCGCTGGATGCGCGCCCCGCCGGCTTCGAGCTGCTGGAACACCCACACCGACGTGCCGGCCGGATCGACCTGTACGGTCTTGCCCGAGAGGGCCTTCAGTGCATCGCCGAGCTCGCTTTCGGGGCGCACCGCCACTTCATTGCCCAGATGGGCGCGGGCGGCGGCGGTGAGCTTGGCTTCATCGATGAACAGCGTGGCGCGCCCGTCACCGTCGAGGATCGCAGAGGCCAGCGGCAGAGGCGAGCAGGCCACGTCCCCGCCGCGCACATTGAACAGCCAGGCGATGGAGGGTGGGCTGGTAATCACGGCCGCGTCCGCGCCATCGCTGGTGATGTCGCGCGCGATGCGCCGGCGCTTGGAGGCGTGATCCTCGCCGGAGACGCTTTCAGGATGGGGCACGACAGCCGCCGACGGCGCTGCAGGCCGGCCCTGCCAGGCGGTGTCGATGGGGTTGGTGTCCAGGGCAACCAGCTCGGCACCCGCAGCGCGGGCACCCTCTTCCAGGCGGGCCAGAGCATCGGGCGCGTGCAGGCGCGGGTCATAACCGATACGCGCGCCGCGCGGTGCGTGGGCCTTCAGCCAGCCCGCAGGGCCCGGCTCGATCAGGTCGGCATATTCGAACAGATCGCCATCGACCTGCGTCTTGACCTGCTCGGTGTAGCGCCCGTCGATGAAGACGGCGGCCTTGTCGCTGAGCACCACCGCTGCGCCAGCCGAGCCGGTGAAGCCGGTGGCCCACGCCAGGCGCTCGGCGTTCGCAGGCAGATACTCGTTATTGTACTCATCCTCATGAGGGATGATGAAGCCGTCGAGCCCGGCGGTTTTGAGCGCCGCACGCAGCTGGGGCAGGTGGTCGCGGCCCAGATGCGGACCGCCTTTCACGTCGAAGGACTGGATGGGTTTTGTCATGTGTCCAAACTACGCCCGCGCGCGACGCCGATCAATCCGCTGCATGCGGCGCGCGGCGTGTTTTGGTTCCCGAGCAATTCTGCATGGGCGCTCTGCGTTTTTGGCGCTGGCAAGGGCTGGGGGCGCGGCGCATATCGCAGCATCTGCCGACGCCCGAACGATGTCCGTTTCGCGGCCCGCCCGTCTGGAGCCGTCCCATGTTTCACGCCGAAGACCATCTGCGCCTGAGCGGCGCGTCCCAGCCTCCCGCTCACGCGCGCGTCCGCCGCGGCTTGCGTGTGGAAGCGCGCAACACCGACGTGAACGCCTTCTTTGATCGCATCGGCCTGTCGCATCTTGCCCGCCGCGCCTGAGCGCGCGGTGCCGCGCGCTCTTGCCTCAAGCGGCCCCGCTAAGGCATATCAGGCCGCGAGCGCGGGTATGATGTAATGGTAGCCTGTCAGCTTCCCAAGCTGAACGCGCGAGTTCGATTCTCGCTACCCGCTCCAGACCCGATGTGCGCGCAGGCTGGCTGAACCCGGCTGCCTTGCCGCTGCTGCCGTCTTTTCTCCATTCATGCCGCCGCAGTGCGCGCCAGCCCCTCGGCGCGCAATTGACTTGATCAGCGCTTTTAGCTGGGCACAATGAGCTCAACGCGCCGATCAAATAACAAGAGGGGAATCCATGATACGGACTTTCACAGCCATGGCAGCGGCCGCCGTGACGGCGGCGACAGCCTGGTGGTCGCCTGCCGGGGCGCAGTCAGTTGTGCCTCTGGAGGCCTATGCCCGCTTGCCCAACGTGCAGTCGGTACAGATTTCGCCCGATGGCCAGCGTGTCGCCATGATCACGGGCGCCGAGCGCGATCAGATGTACGCCATCGTGACCCCGCTGGGGGGGGGACAATCTGTAGCGATCCCGGGCTTCGCCGAGAACATTTCCGATGCCCTGCTCTTTGGCGTCAGCTGGTTATCGGACGAGCACTTGCTGATCACCTACCGGCAGCGCATCCGCGTGCCGGGCGGCTCACTGCAGGACGCCGATATCGGCAGCCGCTACGTCTACAACCTGACCAATGGCGAGGCGCGCCTTCTGGAGCGCAATGCCAGCATCGAATCGCGTCTGCCGGACTCGCCCGACACGATCCTGATATCGGCGTCCGTGGCAGCCGGCGGCGGAACTACCGTGGCGGCCGCGCGCGGCCGCGGGGNTGGTGAAACCATCAACCTCTATGAGTACAATCTGGACACCGGCAATTACCGCCGCCGCTTTGTCGGGTCGACCAATACGGTGAACTGGGTGCTCGACGACAATGCCGAGCCTTACATCCGGCAGGACAATGACAGGTCGCGCACGCTTTGGCGCGTCTTCCGCCAGACCGGCAACCGTGCCAACCTGGTGTATGAAGAAAGCTACACGCTTGAGCGTTTCGGCCGGGCCGGGCGCCGGGCGATCTCGGCCATGTCCAACCTGGTGGGCCTCGATCACCAGGGCCGCGGCATCTGGTTCAGCCAGCTGGAAAACCGCAATCATCTGCGTGCCTACCTCTTTAACCCCGACACCGGTGAGGTGTCCCTGCCGAACCTTCCCCAGGGCCGTTTCGACTTCAGCGGTTTTCGTATGGACTGGCGCACGGGCAAGGTGATCGGGGCTGTCTGGAATGAAGAGCGGGCACGTACAGTCTGGTTCGATTCCGAGTTTCAGTCTTTGCAGGACCAGCTGGAAGGCCTGTTCCCGCTATCAGAGGTCACCCTGTCCAACTGGGACCTCAGCGGCCAGCGCATTATTGTCGCGGTTCAAGGCGGGGACGTGTCCTCGGAATTCTACCTTCTCGACCGCAGCAGCGGTGAGATGGCCTATCTGACGACAGCTTATCCTGAGCTGGATCCCGAGCGCATTCATCCTGTCGAGATCGTCAACTACACGGCACGCGACGGGCTGGAGCTGTTTGGATACCTGACCCTGCCGATGGACCGCGAGGCGGACAATCTGCCGCTGCTGATCGTGCCGCATGGCGGCCCTCAGGCGCGGGATACTTACGGGTTTGATCCGCTCTTCGCCCAGCCCTATGCCGACATGGGTTATGCGGTGTTCCAGCCGCAATTCCGTGGCGGTTCGGGCCTGGGTCTCGACTTCGTGCGCCGGGGGCACGGCCAGTGGGGCCGCGCGATGCAGAACGACGTCTCCGACGCCGTGCTGCATCTGGCCGATCTGGGCGTGGTCGACAGTGACCGCGTGTGCATCTGGGGCTGGTCCTATGGTGGCTACGCGGCTCTGGCGGGCTATGCGCTGACGCCCGAGCTCTATCGCTGTGCCATCGCCGGCGCGCCGGTGTCTGACATCCAGACCATGATGTCCTGGCAGGCCGACCAGCTCGGCGGCCGCGGTGCGGTGGACTACTGGACCGAGTACATAGGCGACTGGCGCGTGAACCGCGATCAGATGCGGGCGATTTCGCCGCTGCAGAACATCGCCAACACCAATATGCCTTTGATGCTCATCCATCCGCTGGAAGACAATATCGTTCCCGCCAGCCAGTCCCAGCTGATGTATGATGCGGTGCGCGCCGCCGGCAAGCCGGTGGAGTACATCCCGATTGAAGGCGACGGCCATAACCTGCTGTTCCGCCGGACCCGCCTCATCACGCTCGAGGCGACCACCCGGTTCCTAATGGAGCACAATCCGCCTGATCCGCGCTGATCTGACGGGCTGGTCTGACGCGCCTTGCGCGGGTCAGACCAGCCCCGGCGGTCTGTGACTATGGCTTAAAGGGCGTTGTGCACAGCACAGCGCCCTTATGTTTTTGAGCGTTGCGTGGGTGCCATCGGGCCATTTGGGGCAGGGGTCAATGCGCGCTGTCTAGGCCGCGTTACCGTCTCAGCCCGCCGCCGGTTTCAAGGCCGAAATGCCCGAACAGATGGGCGAGCAGGAACAGGAACGCGGCGCCGGCGAGGATGGTGACCATCGTCCACGGTATCATCCGCGGCTTTAGCGGATCGCTGGGCCGCCCGCTGCGCCATGCGGAGAAGGCGAACGCCGCGGCGGTCAGGCCCATGGCGAGCAGCGTCTGAGTAATTGTCATCTGGCCCCTCGCGCCGCGTGGTGGAGACCCCGTGGCGGGTCTTGACCCACAGATAGGGGCGGGCGGGCAACTCGCGCAAGGCCCGCACCATGGCCGGCGCCTGAAACAGCCAGTAGACCGGCAGGGTGACCAGATCGCGCCAGTCCGGCGTCAACCCGGCTCTGAATGCACCGGTGCGGGCGCAGGCGATTGCGCAGCCCAGCGCCACAAGTCCGGCCGCCGCGCCGGGCAGACCGGCGGTCCAGCCCGCCCCGGCCAGAACAAGGGCACCTGCGACCATCATCAGCCCCAACGGGAAGATCAGTGCACTCAGCGCGTTGGCGAGCATGGTCAGGGTCAGGCAGGCAAACGCTCCCGGTCCGGCACCGTCCCACAGGCGGCGCACCTGCCGCATGTGCACCAGCCAGGTGATGAAATGACCTTTCAGCCAGCGTGAACGCTGACCCGTCCAGGCAGAACGCGTCACGGGCGCTTCTTCCAGCGTGCCAGGTTCGATGAGGCCGGCGCGCCAGCCATGGGCGGCCAGGCGAAACCCGAGATCGGCGTCCTCGGTCACATTGTACGGGTCCCAGCCGCCGCAAGCCTCCAGCGCGTTGCGGCAGAACACCGGCCTTATGTAGCAAACGCACCAAAGCTAGCGGGGCAGGATGCGCTAATCGCCATTCTTTGCTGTTCGCCCAATGTCACTGATGATGCGATCAAATAACTGGGCAACGCTTTCAATGCCCAGCTTCTTTGCCAACAGGAAGAGCAGGGGCAGCTCTAGCAGCACTATCGCAATTGGAAGCATGGACGGCTGAACGTCACCCAGCAGCAGTATATTCATTAATATGACGGTCACCGCTATCCAAAGAAAGCGCTCTTCCTTATGCCTGTCGCATAGGTCTTCGAATCGCGCCTCCAATCGGGCAAGCGCCTCTGACTGCTTGTCATCAGAAGCGAGGGGCGGCTCAAGGGGCGGCTTGCTAGCCGTGGTACCTTCGGTATTCGGCAATTATGGCCTCATCGGGAATCACTATGCCTTTGACGTTCGGATCATAGCATTGATCCCATGCACCGTCAGCACGGTGGGTAAAGCTGACGAGCTGGCCAGGGGTCCAGTCCTTCACTTGGTCATAAATCCCATCGAGGTATTCAGTCTCGGTGCCCTCTGCTGGGGCCGGAACAACTCGAAAAACATTCCCAATTGGGTCGGCTCCAAAGGCGCGGACCTGCCGGTACAGGTCATAAGACACCGGCCCGTATTCCCATGCTTGGAATGGAATTGAGACAAGCCTCTTGGCATGCTGCCCGAGGTGCAGCATGTGCGCTATGTAAGCGATCTTTTGAAGCTGAAGGTTCGTCAGCGTCCAGCCGCTGCGCTCGCAGAGGCGTTTGCCGACTTGAAGTGGATGAATCGCCATAACCTCACTGACTGCTGGTCACTCGCTTATTCGTATCTCGCGGCATCCGATTGCCTCTAGGCACTGGATAAAGAACGCCGCTGTGAAAGATCCTCGGCTGATTTTATTGGCAAGGTTCCGGTCATTTTCTTCAATGCCGATTTTTGCCAACTCCTCGGCCAATTGCTTGTAACCAAGCCCCTTACGTTTGAGTTCCGCGCGCAAGATATTTTTCGCCCGCTCTTGGAATATAGGTGAGTCTGCCATGAAAGAGAATCCTCATATGCGATGAAAGCATCATCGTATATGATGTTTTTCCCATTGACAACGACGCCTTATATCATCATATCTGATGTATCGACATCGGAGATGATGACAAATGGCCCAGCACTTCCTTCTCACCGCCGCCGCTCGCACCCTGAGCCTGAAGGCGATCTACCAGGGCGGCGAGGAAGCCGCGTACCGGACATTCTGCGAGATGCGCTGGCCGGAAACAGAAGGTCATGCGGTCTGCCCGCGTTGCGGCTGCGTCGAGACCTACGACATCGCCACCCGCCGCAAGTTCAAGTGCAAGGGTTGCCACCACCAATTCAGCGTCACCAGCGGAACCATTTTCGCCAGCCGCAAGATGACGTTCACCGATCTGCTGGCGGCGGTCTGCCTGTTCGTAAATGGCGTGAAGGGCATGAGCGCGCTTCAGATGAGCCGCGATCTGGACGTTCAATACAAGACGGCCTTCGTGATGATGCACAAGCTGCGCGAGGCTCTGGCGGCTGAACTTGAGGGCTTGAAGCTGTCAGGCGAGGTCGAAATTGATGGCGCCTATTTCGGTGGTTATATCCGCCCGGCCAATCACAAGGCGGATCGCATTGATCGCCGCCTCGCCCGTCACCAGACCGGCACCCGCCGCGTTGTGTTCGCCATGCGCCAGCGTCAGGGCCGCACCATCACCAAGGTGCTGCGCTCCGAAGCTGACGGTCTGGACGTGCTTCCCAAGCGCGTGTGCGGCTCTGCGATCATCTATGCGGATGAAGCCTTGCATTGGGACGTGCTCAGCCGGAACCGCGCCACGGGCCGTATCAATCACTCGCTGGCCTACAGCGAGAACGGCGCACACACGAACAACGTGGAAAGCTACTTCTCCCGCCTGCGCCGGATGGTGCAGGGCCAGCACCACGGTGTCAGCCCCGCCTACCTGCACCAGTACGCCAACGAGGCGGCTTGGAAAGAGGATCACCGCCGTGAGGACAACGGCGCTCTGGCCAATCGCACCATGCGCCTCGCCATGGCTTCCCCGGTCAGCCGCCAGTGGGCGGGATACTGGCAGCGCGCGAACTAAGAAGGAATCGCAAAACCAGTGCGAGTGAGATATAATTTTGGTCACCACGCTGAAGGCATAAAAAACAGGGCGATATCGCGAATCATGACCGAATTGATCACCGCCTCAGGCCAATACCTTCTCGACCTTAAAATTGAAAAAGAGGTTGAGATTGACGGGATCGGGATGGGCGTCCTGAGTGACGGAACCCCATATTTGAATGCACGCGGCCTCGCTCGAATGTGCGGCATTGATCACACAATGATCTTGCGGCTAGGCGAGACTTGGGCAACGGATAAAGAGCAGCCAAGAGTTCGCCGCATTCGCGAATCACTAATCGCGCAAGGGATTGATATAAGTCAGCCCTATATTGAGACATCGCTGGGAGGGTCAACGCATCACGCATATCCCGATACAGTATGCATGGCTGTTTTAGAATACTATGCCTTTGACGCCAAGCAATCAGACAATACAACTGCGCTGAAAAACTACCGGACGCTAGCAAGGGCTAGCTTTAAGCAATTTATTTACACTAAAATTGGATACGACCCAGCTGGTCTTATACCGGAAAGCTGGAGGCAATTTCATGATCGCGTGACCTCAGCCTACGGACAAATTCCAACGGGATATTTTGCCGTGTTTAAAGAGACTGCTGATATTATAGTTGAGCTTATTAGGAATGGTGCAGATGTTGGAACTAAATTCATACCGGACATAAGCGTCGGCATAGCATGGTCGGCTGAGTGGGTTGAAAAGGGCTATGACGCCAAGTTTGGAAGCCGCATAAAGTATGACCACAATTACCCGGATTACTTTCCTCAAGCGGAATCCAACCCGCAGCAATCTCACTGCTACCCGGAAGCGGCTTTGCCCGCATTTCGAAAATGGATGAGAGAGGAATATCTCCCCGAAAAGCTTCCCAAATACTTAGCGGGAAAGATACGACAGGGAATGCTTCCGGCATCGCTTTCTGAAATTGCTATGCGGCTGACCGGTCCCTCCTGACCCACTCCATATTGCCCCGCGCATCCGTCACGCACCGAACCTCGCCATTATCGCGCAGCGCCCTGAGCGCCTTGGATACGCGCTTGGTGAGTTCGGAGAGGAATTTCTGATCGCGTGCGTCATCGCCTCGCATGGCGACAATCTCGCGGGCTATGTCCCGGCTTCTCAGTGGGCCGTCAGCGCTTCGCAGCTCGCGCAGGACGGCGTCTGTCAGCTCACCCTTGCCGAACAGGACTGTGCGCTTCTGGCGGGGCATCATGGCGTTCAGATCGCCCTGGAAGCCCAGCGTTGCGAGTGTGCGGTCCAGAGCGTCGATATCGTTGCGAAGCTCTGCCAGCCTGTCGCGGATGCGCTCTGCCTCGTTAAACAGGTCCGCGCGCTTTGTGAGCAATCCGTTGATGGTGTGCTCGAACGTCTCCGTACAGGAGCGTTTGACCTTGCCGTTGGGATACAGGGATATGTTTGTCATGGACACATCATACCCCTAGCGCGTTGAATCTGCATCGGTTATGTTGGTGCGTTTGCTACATAAGGCCGCAGAACACATTGCTGGTGCCGCCCAGGGGCAGGGGCCAGCCGAGCCGGCAATAGAGCGGTAGCAAGGCGTAGAATTGCGCCGCATATTCCAATGCGAACTGGCGTGTCAGCCAGTTGTCCTGTCCGTTGTACCAACCCAGCGGGGCCTGCACGACGCCGAGCTCCGGGTCCGCGGCAAATGCTTCTGCCGCCGCGCGCAACTGCCCGGCATGGGGCGCGTCCTCGGCATCATACACGGCGATCAGCTCGCCGCGGGCCGCCTGCAGGGCGTAGTTGAGCGCGCGCGGCTTGGTGGTCGGCCCGCAAGGCGGGACCACCAGGACACGGGCCCCGATCCGTCTGCCGGCGGCCTTTGCCGCCGCGCGGGTGGTGTGATCGTGGGCTTCCAGGGCGAAAAGGATGTCGAGGCGCTCGGCCGGGTAGCTCAGCCGGGCCAGCGCGGCGACCAGGCCCGGCATCACCTCGGCCTCGTTATGCAGCGCGACGATGATGCTGATGACAGGCAGGCGGCTCTCTGAGACAGCCGTGCGCGGGCTCCAGACTGGCGGCGCGACGCTGGCCGCCAGGCGCAAGGCGGCAATGGCGATCACAAATACGAAAGCCAGGGTCAGCGCACATGTCAGCGCCAATCCCGGGGCCAGCGCGACCAGGCCACCCAGAAAGAGGACCGGCCCGGACCAGAGCGCCGGAGGCGGGCCAAGTGGCGCGCCGGCGCTGGACAGGGGCTGGTTTTCGCGCAGGGCGAAAGCGGCGCGCCGGGCACACGGCCCACTATCGCGCCGACGCGCATAATCCGGCCGAACCTGCCGACGCTGACTGTCTGCCTTTGACCCGTCCATGGCCCACCCACCCCGGATACGGGAGCAGGAAAGCATAAATACGCCTGAAAGGCGAATCAGGTCCCGGCTTTGGGATCGAACGCGAATGTCAAGGCAATAGCGTCAAGGCCCTTGACGCCCGGCGCGACTTCAAAGGCGGCCGCCGCGCTGGTCGGCCAGCCGGGCGGCATGCGCCGTCCGCCCGCTGCCTGGGCGGCAAGCGTATGGGCGAAGCCGCCAATGCCCGGATTGTGCCCGACGACGACCACCGACTGCGCGCCGCCATCCAGCGCATCGAGCACTGCCCGCTCCAACATGGAAGCGGACGCATGATAAAGCGCCATCGGGTCAGACACAGGCGGAGCGCCCAGCGTCGCGCCAATGACAGACCAGGTTTCGCGGGTGCGGCGCGAGGGGCTGACCAGTGCGCAGTCCGCCGTCAGCCCGGCTTCGGCCAGAGCCTGGCCGGCGCGCGCCGCATCGGCGCGGCCCCGATCCGTCAGGCCACGCTCAAAATCGTCCTCCGCTTCCATCCGTTCAACGGCTTTGGCGTGACGCACGAGGATGAGATGAGGCATGGTCGCTTTTCCAGGGCCAAGGGTGAGCATTTCTAAATCCGGGCGGGAGGCCTCTTGTGTGGCGCCCGGCGGATGCACACGTTACCCGGTGTTCGCCGCTGGCCGCAAACACTCTGACGGAGGAAATGCCATGAGCCTTTTGCTGGGCGATATCGCCCCTGATTTTGACGCCGAAACCCAGGAAGGTCCGATCCGGTTCCACGACTGGATTGGCGATAGCTGGGTGATCTTCTTCTCCCACCCGGCCGATTTCACCCCGGTGTGCACCACCGAGCTGGGCTTCACCGCGAAGCTGAAAGATGAATTTGCCAAGCGCAACGCCAAGGCTATTGCCCTGTCGGTGGACAGCGTGGAGGACCACAAGTCCTGGATCGGAGACATTGAGGAGACCCAAGGGGTCAAGATGAACTTCCCGATCATTGCCGACACCGACCGCAAGGTGTCCGCCCTCTACCAGATGATTCACCCAAAGGCTGACCCCAAGCTGACCGTGCGCGCGGTCTATGTGATCGATCCGAACAAGAAGATTCGCGCCACCTTCACCTACCCGCCCAGCGCCGGCCGGAATTTCAACGAGGTGCTGCGCCTTCTCGACTCCCTGCAGCTGACCGACGGCTACAAGGTGGCCACACCGGTCAACTGGACCGATGGCGAGGACGTGATCGTGGTGCCCAGCCTGTCGGACGCCGACGCCGAAAAGCTTTTCCCGAAGGGCTATACCAAGATCAAGCCTTATCTGCGCACGACGCCGCAGCCGAACAAGTAACAAAATCAATCCACTGACGTGATTTCAGCACCGGTCCCGAAAGGGGCCGGTGTTTTTTCTGGTAAAGGGTGCTTGACGTAAAGGGTCCTTTGCGTCACAAGGTCAAGGACGCTTTACAAAGGAGAACCGTCATGGCACGTATGAACACCCTTCGAGTTACTCTTGCGGCAATGGCCGGCGCCGCTGTCGTCACAGCCTGGGCCGGGGTCGGAGCCGCCTATTTCCTCGATGCGCCCAACAGCGTTTTCGTCATTGGCGTGATCATCGCCGCGCTCGCCACCGAAGCAGCCTTCTGGCTCGTCCTCTTCCTTCTGGGCTGGTCGGCTGTCGCCAACCGCCACTGGCTGGTGCGCCTGTTTTCCAAGCAAGCGAAGCCGGGTGACGTCGAGGCAGCGGAGCGGCGGGCATGATCAACCTCGTCCCGGAAACCCACACCGCCCCGCCGTCTGCCCGACGGCGCTATATCTGGCGCTCGATGGGGATGTTGGTGATCGCGATGACCTGCGTGCTCGCCGTTGACTGGCTGACGCCCGATGGCGGCATCTGGCCGGTGATCATCGCCGGATTGCTCGTCGCCGGACTCGCATTCGGGGTCTATGAATTTGTTGTCCTGATGCGGGCCCTCGACGAACTTCAACAGCGCATTCACATGATGGCGCTGGCCATTGGATGCGGCGGGGCGGTGATGATCATCACCGCCCTGGCGCTGGTGACCATGGTGCTGCAGTGGGGCTCCGTCCAGCCAGCCTTCACGGTCGTGATCGCCGTAGCGGGCTACTATGTCTCGCTCTTCGCGCTCGGCCGCCGATATGCGTGACATCGCGTCCTATGCCGCTGCGCGCCCGCTTCGCGGCGCGCCGCACAGGCACACCCCACATCGAAAGAGAGTGTTGATATGACCTCCAATTCCGACGCGGCGAACGCCCGGCGTTTGCACCCCCTCCGGGCCAGCGGCACGATCGCACTGATCCTGCTGTTCGCCTTCATCGGCTTTTTCATCGCCTTCGCCTTCGCCCTGGCTGAGGGTGAAGACTGGATCATGATCGCCATTCTGGGGGGTGGCGCGGTGGGACTGTTCTTCGTGTGGATTCGGGAGAACCACATGGCGATCACCGCCGCCAACGCCGCCCGCCCGGCACGGACAGAGATGCGTACCCTGCGCATGATCCCTTTCCAGATCGCCCTGGTGCTTCTGTATGTCGTCGCCGTTCAGGTGTCCGTTCATCATGCGCCCGGCCTGTCCGGGATCATAAAGGACGCCTTGCAGAGCCTGCCCATCGGCGTGCTCGGCGGATGGCTGGTGGCGTTCATCTATCTCATCGTGGAAAGCGACGAGATGGTGCGCCGGATGCAGACCATCGCGACGGCCATCGGCGCAGGCGCCACGCTGGTGCTGGCCACCGTCTGGGGGCTGGTGGCGATGCATGCCGGTCTGCCCGATTTCCCGTCCGTGTTTCTGTTCCCGGCGTTTGCGGTGTTCTACGCGGTGGCGGGGCTGGTGGTGACGCGGCGGTTCTCATGAACAACCACCTCAAGACGCTGCGCGCGGAGCGTGGATGGAGCCAGGCGCATCTGGCCGATCTTCTCGACGTGTCGCGCCAGACCATTATCTCGATCGAGAACGGCAAGTACGACCCGTCCCTGCCGCTGGCGTTCAAGATTGCACGCGTGTTCGAACAGCCGATCGAGACCATATTCGATGAAGAGGGTGCCGCCTGATCACGCCGGTGCCAGTTGACCGGGCGGGCTGGCGGGCCTAACTCGCAGCCCGCCCACCCCTTTTCAACAGGACATACTGGACCGATGACCAATCTCGCCGCGCTCGCCGCCGACGCCAAGGCCTGGCCGTTCGAACAGGCGCGCGCCGTGCTCAAACGTATCGAGCGCTTCGGCATGGCAGGCGGGGCGGTGATTTTCGAGACGGGCTACGGCCCGTCCGGCCTGCCCCATATCGGCACGTTCGGCGAGGTGGCGCGCACCGCCATGGTGCAGCACGCGTTTCGGGTGCTGACCAACGATGCCTACCCGACGCGCCTGATCGCGTTTTCCGACGATATGGACGGGATGCGCAAGATTCCCGGCAATGTGCCCAACGCCGCCATGCTGGAGGCGCATCTGGGCAGGCCCTTGACCGACGTGCCCGATCCGTTCGGCACCCATGAGGGATTTGCCCAGCACAATAATGCGCGCCTGCGCGCCTTCCTCGACGGGTTTGGCTTCTCGTATGAGTTCTATTCTGCCACCGAGCAGTACCGGTCGGGCGCGTTTGATGGCGTGCTCCTGCGCGCGCTGGAGCGGTTTGACGACATCATGAAAGTGATGCTGCCCACGCTGGGTGCGGAGCGCCAGGAGACCTATTCGCCTTTCCTGCCGATCTCGCCCAGCACGGGCCGGGTGCTCTATGTGCCCATGAAAGCCATCGACGCGAAGGCCGGCACGATCACGTTCGAGGATGAGGATGGGACCGACGTGACCTTGCCGGTGACGGGTGGGAACGCCAAGCTGCAGTGGAAGCCCGATTTCGGCATGCGCTGGGCCGCTCTGGGCGTGGATTTTGAAATGTTCGGCAAGGATCACCAGGCCAATGCGCCGATCTATTCGAAGATCTGCCGCATTCTCGGCGTGGAGCCGCCGGTTCAGTATGTGTACGAGCTGTTTCTGGACGAGCAGGGCGAGAAAATCTCCAAGACCAAGGGCAATGGCCTGTCGGTGGAGGAGTGGCTCGCCTATGCGCCCCAGGAGAGCCTGACGCTGTACATGTTCCAGAAGCCGCGCACAGCCAAGAAGCTGTATTTCGACGTGATCCCCAAGGCGGTGGACGAGTACCGCCAGCATCTGGAAGCCTATCCGGGCCAGACGCCGGAGCAGCAGGTCGAGAACCCGGCCTGGCATATCCATGCCGGCGCGCCGCCGGCGGTGGGTGCCCAGATCAGCTTTGCGCTCATGCTCAACCTGGTCTCGGCCGCTAACGCCCGCACGCGTGAACAGGTCTGGGGCTTCATTTCGCGCTATGCGCCCGATGCCGATCCGTCGCGTGAGCCCTTCCTGGACCGCCTCGTGGATTATGCGCTGCGCTTTTACGAGGATCGGGTCAAAGCGACGAAAGTCTATCGTGCGCCCACTGACGCAGAGCGTTTGGCCATGGAAGGCCTGATTGCACGCCTGCAGGCACTGGATCCGACCGAGACAGATGCCGAGCTGATCCAGACCGAGGTCTATGCAGCGGGCAAGGACGCCGGGTTTGAAAACCTGCGCGACTGGTTCAAGGCTCTGTACGAGGTACTTCTTGGACAGTCTCAGGGGCCACGTTTTGGCGGGCTGGCGGCGCTGTATGGCCTGCCCGAGACGATTGAACTCATTGAGGCCGGGCTGGCCGGCAGACTGGCCGGATCCTGAGCGGATCCGGCCAGCCGGGCCTGCGTGCGGCGCTCTGTCAGGACCCCGCCACCAGCGTTGCCACGCCACGCCGGGTCTGATGCAGAGCGCGAAGCGCGCCGTGATCGATCTGCTCGATCGACACTGTCATCATCTGAACTTCGCACCGGGCGCGCTGTTGGGCCTCGGCGACGCGCGTCTGGGCACCGAGCGGAATCTGAGCGCAATACGTGCTCACGGACTCCACAAGCGCCTCATAGGCGCGTTCGACGTCCGCCGGGCTGGTGAGGCTGGCACGATCCAGCTCGAATTCGAACGTATCTGCATGGGCAGCGGTACCTGCGGCCAACGCCAGAGCGGCCGCGCCAATCAGGGATTTGATCATCGCACTCTCCATCAAAGTCCGGACGGCTTGGACGAATGTCATCAGTCCGTCACGGCACAGTCACAAAACTGTAACCGATCCGAATACGGAGCGAAAGAGAATGTTTCAGCGATGGCAATCAAATCAATTACTTCTTTATAAACAATATAATAATTCGATTTCTGAGGGGTGTGATCCGCCAGATTCAGCAAAAAAATTGTGCGAATTGGCCCCGCCGCATGGCATTGAAAGCCTGCAATATGCACCAAAAATGATCGCCACCACCCTCGTGCCGGGGTGCCGCGCGCCGCTTATGTGGAAAACACGGGCGGTCAGCGCCTATCCCGGCTCGCGCGCCAGTGCTTCGGCATCCGGGGCAGTGAGCTGCACACCGGCAGGGCGCTCGCGCGCCTCCAGTGCCGCGCGCACTTCTGGCAGGGAGAGGAGCGCATCAATGCGTGCCAGCGCGCGCACACCGTCTGCGCTCATCCCGAACAGCTGCTGGAAGGCCTCAAGCGGGGTGGGTTCGGCCGGGAAGCGGCGCAGCCGCACGGGCTCACCGGCTTCGAGCCCGGCCAGTTCGCGCGCGGCCGCGATGGCGTCTTGCAGCCCGCCCAGCCGGTCCACCAGCCCCAACTCAATAGCCTGAGCGCCGGTCCAGACGCGCCCGCGCGCAATCTCCTGCACCCGCGCCATGGGCAGGTCGCGGCCCTCGGCCACCTTGGTGGTGAAATCCTCGTAGATTCGCTCGGCCAGGCGTTCGTAAGAGGCGCGCTGGCTGTCAGTCCACGGCGTGGCCGCTGAATTGGCCAGCGCGTATTCGCCGCCCACCGCGAGCGGTTCGAGGTTCAGGCCGATTCGTTGCAGGGTGCCGTCGATCACGATCTTGCCGCCCAGCATGCCGATCGAGCCGGTGAGGGTGGCCGCATTGGCGACGATCAGGTCAGCGGGGGCGGCAATATAATAACCACCCGACGCGGCCACGCTGCCCATGGAGACCACGACCGGTTTGCCGCTGCCGCGCGCGCGCATGACGGCATCCCAGATCTGATCGGACGCGGTGGCCGAGCCGCCCGGTGTGTCGATTCGCAGCACGATGGCGCGCACCGCTGAGTCGCGGGCCGCAGCGTCGATCGCGCTGGCCATACGGTCTGACGCGATCACCTCGTCTCCGCCAAATCCTACCGCGGGATCACCGCTGACAATGGTGCCCTGTCCGGTGACCAGTGCGATAACCGGCTGGTTCTGCTGGCCACCGGTCTGGCGCCGGGGTGTGCGGGCATAGGTCTCGATCGCGACGAATCGTGCGGTTCCGTTCACCTGCCCACGCGCCGCCTCGCGCGCGTCAAAGACCTGGCCAAGATGGTCCACCAGTCCGGCTTCATGAGCCTGGGCGGCGGTGTAGGGACCGGCTTCTATGAGTGTGCGCAGGGCGTCGGGCGACTGGTTGCTGTCACGTGCCAGGCCTGTGATGGCCGTGTCGTACAGATCGCCCAGGAGCGACAGCGTGACTTCGCGATGCGCGTCGGTGAAGCCTGTTTGCGTATAGATGTCGGCGGCGTTCTTGTACTCATACAGCTGGACGAACTGGGCCTGGGCACCGAATTGCTCGAACAGGCCGCCCAGGAACAGGGTCTCGCTGGCCAAGCCCGTGGCCGAGAAGCTGGACGTGGGCTGCAGCCACAGCTCGCCGGTCCCGGCAACGGCGAAATAATTCATGACGCCTGCGCCTTCGAAACCTTGCGCGTGAATCGTGACGGTTTTGCCCGATCGGGCGAATGCGTGGAGCGCGCTGCGAATCTCCTCGGCCTGGCCGGGGCTCATGGCAAACTCGTTGGCGCGCACGAACACACCCGCCACGCGGTCATCGCCGCTCGCGTGCGCGAGCGCGTCGGCCAGGTCGATTACAGCAAGCGGGCGGGAGAAGGCGAAGGGGGAGCGCGGCGGCTGGTCTGTCCGCGGCAGGCGCAGATCGAGCTCCAGCACGATCCCGCTGGCGGGCAGGGAGCGGTCGGCCTCGGTCTGCGCGTTCTGAATCGCCGACGCGATCAGTCCCGATACCATCAGCACAAGAAAGACACCGATCAGGACAACGCCGATCAGCACACCGGCAATCGAGCCGAACAACGACATCCAGAATTGTTTCATACCCAGGCCCCTCGCGTTCAACCCGTGCCGCCCGTTCCTGGGCTGACCGAACCAGAACCTAGGGCGGCACCGCAACCGGGTCGAGGCGCGTGGTCCTCACGGGCGTGATTATGGAGCGCGGGCGTTGCAAACGGGTAACCACACCGGGCGCGCCCGGTGGGGGCGTCAGGGGCCGCGGCGGTCGGGAGAAGGGCTGGTCGGAGCAGCAGGATTTGAACCTGCGACCCCCGCCTCCCGAAGACGGTGCTCTACCAGGCTGAGCTATGCTCCGATCAGAGGCGCGGTGTATAGACAAAGCTGCGGGAGGTGGCAATGACCCTGAGGCAGGGTGAAAGCAGGGCGTCTGGCCGGGCTCCTGCGTGTTGCAGCACAGGACGTTGCATCAGTTTCAAAGCCGGGCTATCTAGCGCGGCCCGTCGCCGGATCGGCAGGGTATTGGGGCGTGGCCAAGTGGTAAGGCAGCGGTTTTTGGTACCGCCATTCCCAGGTTCGAATCCTGGCGCCCCAGCCAACTTCTTGCAGCATATGAGCTTGGCAGCGCGCAGCGCTGCCCCGGCACGCCAGCTAGCAATTTACGGGTTCCTGCCTGCAGGTGCCTGTGCTAGCGTCAACGGCAACCGGGCGCGGTTTTGTCGTAATTCGGCAATGCTTGCGCTTTAGAACCCCTCAGACGGACTGCGCGGCGGCACATAGTTTGCTGTCTAAGCGGTTGATTGATGCGCGCCGCCGATGCTAGCGTCGCATCACACGAGACAAGACAGCGGTCAACGCTGCGGGATCGAGGGGATGATGACAGTCATTGTGTCCTCACGTTATTTTTGTGGCTGAAAGGCCAAATTGGAGCACGGTGCGCGCCGCATCGCGGGGGGAGCCATTTGTGGTGGTCCGCCGGGGCGCACTGAAGCGAGGGAAACGGAAGCGCGCGGGCAACCGTTCGCGCCGGCTACTGTGAGGCGAGAAATGTCCAAGACTTTTAAGGCAATCCGCATGGGCCTGATTGCGAGCGCTGCCGCGCTCGTCACCGCGGGCGGCGCATACGCGCAGCTCGATGAGGCGCTCCGTGTGGCCCGTCAGTCCACTCAGGAAGGCGCGCAAGCCCAGGAGCAGATCACTCAGATCGCGACTGCGGCTGACAACGCCGAGGGCCAGTACCTGGCCGCGCGCGAACAGATCGAATCCCAGCGCATCTTCCTGGAGCAGCAGCGGGTCTTCCTGCTGTCGCAACAGAACGAGCTGGTGGCGCTTCGCACCCAGCTCGAGCGGGTGGGATCGATCGAGGTCGATCTCGCGCCCATGCTTCTGGACATGTACGTTGCGCTCGAAGAGTTCATCAACGAAGACATTCCTTTCCAGATGGACGTGCGCCAGCAGCGCCTGGACAACATTCAGACCGCTCTGGGTGATGCGACCATCTCGGCCGCCGAGCGCTACCGTCTCCTGCTCAACGCGTACGAAATCGAGATGGGCTATGGCCGCTCGCTTCGCGCCTATAGCGAAGAGATTGAAATCGACGGCGTGCCTCAGGCCGCCGACTTGCTTCAGATCGGCCGTGTGGCCCTGATCCGCAATATCGGCGGAAACCTGGAAATCCTCACCCAGGATAATCGCGAATGGCGCCCGGTCCCTGGCAGCATGGCTGTCGATGTGGAGCGCGCCTTCCGCATTGCGCGCGAAGTGACCACGCCGGAGGTGTTTGTCGCGCCTCTGCCTGGCCCGACGACCGCGCGCTAACTGGAAAGAGACGGGAGACTTACCGCCATGAAAAAACTGATCAGCATGATCGCCGCCGTCTCGATCGGGGCCGGCGTGCTCGCCGCCCCGGCTCTGGCCGCGCAAGAGCGCCAGCCTGTGCGCTCCATTCAGGAGCTGCTCGACCGCGTTCGCGCCGATTCGCGTGACGCCGCGGCCGAGAACCAGCGCCGACTGGCGGAATTCCGCCAGCGCCGCGATGAGCAGTCCGCGCTTCTGCGTCAGGCCCAGGGCACGCTTGCCGGCCTGCAGGCCGAAGCAGAACGCGGCCGGGCAGAGTTTGAAGAGAACCAGCTCGCCATCGCCCAGCTCGACGCCGAGCTGCGTGCCGCGCAGGGTGAATACGGCGAATTGTTCGGGGCCGCCCGTCAGGCGGCGGGCGAAGTTGCTGCCCTGATCGAGGGTTCGCTGATTTCCTCGCAATTCCCGCGCCGCCATGAGCCGCTTCGCGAGCTTGCCGAGTCACGCACGCTCCCGGATCGCCGTGAGCTGGACCAGATCTGGCGCACCCAGATTTCCGAAATGCGCGCCCAGGGTCAGGTCGTGACCTATGACGCCCGCGTGGTCGGTCAAAATGACGGCCAGCCGCTGGCTGTGACCCGTGTCGGACCGTTCATCGCCATGGCCGATCGCGATGGTGCCAAGTTCGTTCAGTGGCGCGTCGAGACGACCAACCGCGCCGCCGGCTACCGTATGGAAGAGCTGAACACCCAGCCGCCGGGCCGCCTGACCAGCGCTGCCAGCGCCCTGATCAACGCCGAACCGGGTGCCATTGTCGCCGGCCCGGTCGATCCGTCCCGCGGCGGTCTGCTGCGCGTCTATCTCGAGGTGCCCTCGCTCACGGAGCGTTTCGAGCAGGGCGGTCTGGTCGCCAAGATCATTCTGGCGCTGCTGATCTTCTCGGCTGCGTTCGGTATTTTCCGCCTGTTCGTCCTGCTGGGCGTCAATTCCGCGATCAACGCTCAAAAGCGCCGTTCGACAGCGTCCTCGTCCAACCCGCTCGGCCGCATCATGCTGGCCTATGAGGATGTCAAGGACCGGCCGATCGGCACGATCGAGCTCAAGATCGACGAGGCGATCCTGCGCGAGACACCCAAGCTCGAGTTTGGTCTGAACTTCCTCAAGCTCGCCGCCGCCGTTGCGCCGCTGCTGGGCCTGCTGGGTACCGTGACCGGTATGATCCGCACCTTTACGCAGATCACCCTGTTCGGCACCGGCGACCCGAAAATCATGGCCGGCGGTATCTCCGAAGCGCTCGTGACCACGGTTATGGGTCTGATCGCGGCGATCCCGCTGCTGTTCATCCACTCCTTTGCAGCGAGCTTTGCTCGCGGTGCGCAGAGCACGCTGGAAGAGCAGGCGGCCGGGATCATCGCGCGCCACGCTGAAGAGAAGTCCGCGGGCTAAAGGAACAGACCCATGGATCCCATCACGGCCTTCAACAATCTCCAGATGTTTCTGGAAAGAGGCGGACCGATCCTGACCTGGATCATGGGCCTGACCTTCATCATGTGGGCGTTCATCCTGGAGCGGTTGGCCTATTTCAACTTTGCTCACAAAGGGGTCCGCAACCGGGCGATCCAGGAGTGGGGTGCGCGCAGCGACCACAAGTCCTGGCACGCCATGGCCATCCGCGATCAGCTGATCAGTGAGGTCAAGCACAAGGCCGACCAGAACGTGGAGCTCATCAAGACCCTGGTCGCGGTGGCTCCCCTGTTCGGCCTGCTGGGCACTGTGACGGGCATGGTGTCGGTGTTCGACGTCATGGCGATCCTGGGCTCCTCGGACGCCCGCGCGATGTCCTCCGGCGTGGCCCGCGCCACGATTCCGACCATGGCCGGCATGGTCGCCGCGCTATCCGGTCTTATGCTCTCGAGTCAGATCGAGCGCATGGCCAAGCAGCGCGTGCACGAGCTGGCAGACGAGCTTGAGGTGGACTGACCCATGCGACGCAGAAAAAATCGGGGAAGCGACAAGTCCGACATCGATATGACGCCGATGCTGGATATCGTGTTCATCCTGCTCATCTTCTTCATCGTCACCGCCACCTTCCTCCAGGAAGAAGGCGTGGACATGCGCCCGCCCCCGCCGAGCGACGAACCTGCGGCGGACAATCCGGTGATCCTGGTCCAGCTGGACAATGAAAACCGGGTGTTCGTGAACCAGGAATCCACCAGTGAATTCCGGGTTCTGGCCGCCGTGTCCCGCTTGCGGGCCGAGCAGCCCCAGTCTGCAGTTCTGATCGAAGTGGCCGATGATGCCCGTCATGGCACCATGGTGCTGATCTGGGACGAGCTGCGTGCCAACAACATTCCGGTGTCGATCTCGCGTGCTGCGGGCTCGGACGCTGGCAACTAGTCCGGCAGGAGGAAGAGTATGGCTCGCCGACAAAGCCGCGTCCGCCAGGATGATGAAGACGTCGAACTGAACATGACGCCGATGCTCGACGTGGTGTTCATCCTGCTGATCTTCTTCATCGTGACCGCCGTGTTCGTGAAAGAGCCGGGCATTCAGGTGGAACGCCCGGAGACCACGACGCAAGAGCGCGAACGTCCCACGATGCTGATCGCGGTTAACGCCGCGGGGGAAATCTGGATCAACCGCAGCGTTTATGATATATCCGAGGTGCGCCCGCAAATCGAGCAGCTGCAGAGCGAGAATCCGCGCGCCGAGGCGATGATCCAGGGTGATCTGGGTGCGCCTGCCGGCACGGTCCTGGACATCCAGCAATTGCTGATCGAGATGGACATTCCCGTCACTGTATCCACTGACGAGCAGGGGTTCTGAGATCATGGGAAGCTTGATCAGGCTGATAGTTGGCGTCCCGATCGCCGCGGTTATCACGTTCCTTCTGTTTACGCTGATGCAGATCCTTATCTTTGAAGAGGGTGTCATCATCGAGGAAGCGTCCGAAGAACTGCGCATCACCATCTCTGACGTGGCTGAAGACATTCAGGTGCGCCAGCGCGACCTGACGCTGGATGATGTGCAGCAGGCCGAGCCGCCGCCGCCGCCGCCGCAAATCCCCCGCCAGGCCGCCGACGCGCCCAGCGAGGACATGCGCACGACCATGGGCGCGCTGCCTGAATTCGATGCCCCGAACCTGACCGGCGACCAGATCAGCTTTGATGTGTCAGACCGCGACGCACAGCCGCTGGTCCGTATCGAACCCCAGTACCCGCCGCGCGCCGCGGAACGTGGCCTGTCGGGCAACTGCCTGATGGAGTTTGACGTGACGCCGGACGGCCAGCCGACGAATATCAATGTCATCAGCTGCACCAGTTCGCTGTTCCAGTCGACGAGCATCCGGGCTGTGGAGCGGTGGCGGTACGAGCCGCGCATCGAAGGCGGTAACGCCGTCTGGCGCCGGGGCGTTCGCACGACGCTTGACTACAGAATGGAAGGCTAGACCGGGCCGCGTTTACGCTGCTTCGCTCGCCATCCCTGCCGTTCAAGGAGAATGATCATGATGCAAGAAGCCCGTTCCCTGCCGATGCACGCGCTCACCGCGTTCGGCATGATCGCTGCGGCGGCTGTGCTGGCTCTCGCCTCGGTCGCTCCGGCAGAGGCTCAGCGCCGACAGAACCAGGAAGAAGAAGATCCAGCTGCCAACCGTCAGATGACCTCTGCCATCGGTGAGCAGGTGCTGCGCGCCCGCGAACTGATGGACAATGAGCAGTTTGCCGAAGCCATCACTGTCCTCAACGCGGTCATGGGCCGCGAGATGACGCCTTATGAGCGGTCTGTCGTCCTGCGTATGAGGGGCGGGGCTTACTACAATAATGACAATACTCCTCGCGCGATCGACGACTTCCTCGCGGCGATTGCGACCAACGCGCTGGTGCGCGATGAAATCATCACGATGCGCACCAATGTTGGCCAGATGATGCTGGTGACGGACCGCATCGATGAAGGCATCCGGCAGCTTGAAATGGCGATTTCAGCTGGTGCTGAATTGACGCCGAATCTGGCGCGCATGATGGCCCAGGCCTACATCCAGGCCGAGCGTTTGCAGGACGGTCTGCGCTATGCGGAGTTTTTCTACACCAATACGCCGCGCAAGACTGAGGGCGACTTCAGCCTGATGCAATACTACTACAACCAGCTCGACCGTGTGCAGGACGAGCTGCGTGTTGTGCGTGAGATGCTCAACGCCTTCCCGGCGTCGCGCCGGTCATGGCAGAATCTGCGGGCGCTCTATGCTCGTCTCGATCAGGAGGAGAACTCCTTTGAGACCGCGCGTCTGATGTATCTCAACGGCCTGCTGGAAGACGAAAACGAGATCGTCGGGATGGTGGCGTATTACAGCCACTTCAATAATCCGTTCCGCGGGGCCAGCATTCTGCAGCGTGAAATCAATGCCGGCCGGGTCGAGCCGAGCGAACGCCACCTGACCCTCCTGAGCAATATGTGGCGTCAGGCCGATGAGTTCGAGCGCTCCATTGCGCCGCTGGAACAGCTCAACCGTGCCCGTCCGACCGGTGAGACCGCGTTGAAAATTGCCGAAGCCCGCTTCCAGATGCGCCAGTGGGGACAGGCCGAGCAGATCCTCAACTCGGCTTTGAACCAGGGCGGCCTGTCCAGCGCAGAGACCGGGCGCGCCTGGGAATTGCTGGCCAGTGTCCGGTATAATCAGGACAATGTGCAATCGGCTATCGCTGCCTATCGCGAGGCGAGCCGCTTCCCGACCAGCCGGCGCAACGCCGAGGGCTGGATCCGGTTCATCAACAGTCAGATCGAAGGTGAGGCCAATCGCGCGCTGCAGCGCGAGCGCGTGCTCATCGAAGAATGCCGTCTGATCCTCGAATCCGAACGCCGCTCGCTGGTTCTGACCGGGTCAGTGGACGCGGACGGGCGGGTGCGCTTCGGCTCGATCCCCGAACGGTGCCAGCGCTACTTCAACCAGTATGGCGAGCAGGTTCGCGAGGCGGGCATGAATGATGAAGAAGCCGCCGCTTTCCGCAGCGAGCGTGAGGCCCAGGCCGCCACCGCCGCTGGCTGAAGCCTTCACCTGACCGCCTCACAAACAAGAAGAGCCCCGCGGCCATGCTGCGGGGCTTTTTCTTTGCCGTCACATGTTGTGCGCCGCAGCAAGTGGAGCGGGAGTGGCTGCCACGAATTCGCCCTGAAGGGGTATCAGTCTTCTTGTTGATCGTGGGCGGGCGGCGGGCCTGCCCCCAGCAAGGGAGACAGCTGATGACCACTTTATCACCAGCCGCCGCCGGACGCTCAATCTCTCCAGCATTTCTGTTCAGATTTCTTGTGTCAGCGGTGCTCGCAATCATGGTGACCGCCGGGCTGTTCATGCTGATGCTGGCGTTGATTCACGACGACTCCGCACCGGAGCCGGCACCCGCGCCAGTGCCGCAGATCGACATCTCATTCGATATTCCTGACCGCACGCCGGTCCGGGATCCGCTGCCGGAGATCGAACCGGTCGTCGCGCCACCGGCCCAACCAATCATCCCCAGAACCTCTCAGCCTGCGCCCGGCGTCGAGTTGATGGCGCTAGCACCCCCGGCCATCGCGTACACGGTCGAGCCGATCAATACGCCTGGGGTCAATATCTCGATCCCGCCCCTGACAGGCCGGGTGGAACCGGTCCATCCGCAGCGGGAGGTGTCGCGCGGCCTCGAGGGGTCCTGCACGGTGCGGTACGACATCCTGGCCTCTGGACGGACTGCCAATCTGCAGGTTACCGCATGCGACAGCACCGGCTTTGCCCGGGCCAGCCTGGCGGCGGTGGCGCGCTGGAGCCATGCCATGGAGGTGGGCCGCCCCGGTGACGAGGTCGTGCGCCGCGGGGTCGAGACCCGGCTCGACTTCCAGCTTGAATAGCGGGGCCTGAGACGGTCTGCGCAACCAAAAACGGGCGGGTCCTGAATGGGACCCGCCCGCGTTGTTCCTAAAGACAATCTGGCCTAGCCGCCCGTATTGGCGGCGTCCTCCGCTGGCGCGGCGGCACTGGCGGCAGCGGTGGCTTCAGCCGCTTCGGCGTCGGCGAGACCCACCACCATCAGCGCGAAGGCAAATTCCTCGGCGCGTTCCAGCAGGGAATCAAACCGGCCCGAAGCGCCGCCATGGCCGGCCCCCATATTGGTGCGCATGAGGGTCAGGCCGTCATCGGTGCGCGTGGCGCGCAGGCGCGCGATCCACTTGGCCGGCTCCCAGTACGTCACGCGCGGGTCCGTCAGACCGGCCGTGGCCAGCACGTGTGGATAGGCCTGGGCGCTGATGCGGTCATAGGGGCTGTAGGACAGGATATAGTCGTAGGCCGCCGCGTCCTCAATGGGATTGCCCCATTCGGGCCATTCCGGCGGGGTCAGTGGGAGGGACGGGTCGCTCATGGTGTTGAGCACATCCACGAAGGGCACTGCGGCGATGCCGCCGGCGAACATCTCCGGTGCCTGGTTGATCGCCGCGCCGACCAGCAGCCCGCCCGCCGAACCGCCATAGGCGACGATGGAGCCGGCGCGGGTATAGCCCTCATCGATCAGCATCTGGCCTGCATCGACGAAGTCGTTGAAGGTGTTTTCCTTCTTGTCCAGCTTTCCGTCGAGATACCACTGATAGCCCTTGGCCATGCCGCCGCGGATATGGGCGATGGCGTAGATCATCCCGCGGTCCACCAGCGACAGGCGCGAGGTGGAGAAGCTGGCCGGAATGGTGATCCCGTAGGAGCCATATCCATAAAGCAGCACTGGCGCGGAACCGTCCAGCGGCGTGCCCTCGCGGTAGAGGAGGGTGACCGGGACCTGTTCACCATCGCGCGCCGTCGCCATCAGGCGGCGTACGACATAGTCGTCGGCGTTGTGCCCTGACGGGATCTCCTGACGCTTGATCAGCGTGCGCTCGCGGCTCGCCATGTCGTAGTCATAGATCTCTGTGGGCGTAGACGGACTCTCATAGGAAAAGCGCAGCCGGTCGACCGCGTACTCGTAGCCACCCCAGGCACCCAGGGCATAGGCTTCCTCGTCAAACGCAATCTCGTGCTCGGCGTCATCAGCGAAGCGGCGCACGACGAGGCGGGGCAGGGCGTTGGCCCGCTCCAGACGCACCAGCCAGTCCTGATAGCCGATCAGGCTGGTCACCAGCACGCCGGAGCGGTGGTCGATGAAATCGCTCCAGTTCTCGCGGCGCGGGTCCTCCAGCGGCGCAGACATGATCTTGAAGTCCACCGCGCCGTCCTGATTGGTCAGCACAAACATCCGCCCGCCCGCTTCGGTCAGGGAATACTCCACACCGGTCTCGCGCTGCGACACCAGAAGCGGCTCGGCTGCCGGATCATTGGCGTCGAACAGGCGCAATTCTGACGTGGTGTGGTCATTGGCCGACAGGATGATCCAGGAATTGCCGTCAGTCTTGCCGACGCCCAGGAAGTAACCTGGATCGGATTCCTCGTAGATCAGTTCGCGCGTCTCGCTGTCGATGGCCTGGCGGTAGACCCGGCGCGGGCGGTTATTCTCGTCACGCCACACCCAGTACAGCGTCTGCGAATCATTGGCCCATTCCAGCGAGCCATAGCTCTCGTCGGTGAGGGTGGCGATGTCCTCGCCGGTTTCCAGATTGCGGATGCGCAGCTGGTAGAATTCAGACCCCGCCGTGTCCACTGCATAGGCGAGCCAGCGATGATCGGGCGAGTGTTCCACCGCGCCCAGCTGGAAGTAATCAATGCCTTCGGCTTCGGCATCGCCGTCAAACACGATCTGTTCTTCGCCGGTCATTTCACCATCAGGGCCCGCGGCGCGGCGCACATAGACCGGATACTGCCCGCCTTCGCGGTAACGGCTGTAGTAGAACCACTCGCCATCACGCTCGGGCGAGGAGGAATCGTCCTCCTTGATACGTCCGCGCATCTCGGCATAGAGCCGCTCTTGCAGCGCTGCGGTCGGGGCCATTACGCTGGCGTAGTAGGCATTCTCTGCTTCCAGATGCGTGCGGATATCGGCCTGCAGGACCGACGGATCACGCATCACCTGCTGCCAGTTGTCATCGCGCATCCAGGCATATTCATCCACGCGCGTCCGGCCCAGCTGTTCAATGGTCAACGGGCGCTGCTCGGCATCGGGAGCGGAAAGATCAAGGGCGCGCGCCAACAGGCTCGGCGCGGCGGTCTGGGATGCATTCATGTCGGCGCGTGTCTCCGGTTCAGGCGCGTCAGGCGCGTCCTGGCAGGCGGCAAGGATCAGGGCGGCACCGGCCAACGGCGCGACCAGTCGGACAAATGATGTAAACATGAGCACTACGCCCGGGCGGACCCGGCTCCCTCACGGCAATGGCGAAGGCGTATTACTCCTCCGGTGCCGGTCGAAAGTCCAGCACCCGTCCGTTTGCGCACCAGCGTTGGCCAGTGGGCGGCGGGCCGTCCTTGAACACATGCCCGCCATGGGCACCGCAATTGGCGCAATGAAACTCGGTGCGCGGCATGAGCAGCTTGAAATCCCGCTTGGTGCCGACGGCTTGGGTGGACAGTGGTTCGAAGAAGCTGGGCCAGCCGCTGCCCGATTCGTACTTCGCTGCGCTGGAGAACAGCGCTTCGCCACAGACCCGGCAGTGATAGGCGCCGGGGCGCTTTTCAGCGTTCAGCGGACTGCAGCCGGGTGGCTCGGTGCCTTCGTGGAAAGCGATCGCATCCACCTCCTCAGGCAGATCGGCGCGCAGGCGGGTGATCTCGTCCGGGCTCAGTCGGGGCATGGCGGGCTTTCGATTGCGGGTTTCAGGACTCAATGAGACCCTTTTCCTTGAGCAGGGCCTGCAGCTCGCCTGCCTCGAACATCTCCTTGATGATATCGCAGCCGCCGACGAACTCGCCCTTCACATAAAGCTGCGGGATGGTGGGCCAATCGGAATAGGCCTTGATGCCTTCGCGCACATTCATGTCTTCGAGCACGTTCACCGAGGCGTATTCCACGTTGAGATGGTCGAGCACGCGCGCGACCACAGAGGAGAAGCCGCACTGGGGAAACATCGGGTCGCCCTTCATGAACAGGACGATGTCGTTGGACTGGACGGTCTGGCGAATGGAGTCGAGCGTGGCAGGGTCGGTCATGGATGATGTCCTTTGCAGAGGCGGCAGGAAGATTTACGGCGCGCGGGTTTCGAGGGCCAAGGCATGCAGCTCGCCGCCCATGCGCCCTTGCAGGGCCTTGTAGACCAGCTGGTGCTGGCGCACGCGGGGCATATCGCGAAACGCCTCGGACACGACGACGGCCTTGTAGTGGTCGCCATCTCCGGCCAGATCGATGATCTCGACCTGCGCGCCGGGCACGCCTTCACGGATCAGATTGGCGATGTCGTCGGCGGGCATGGGCATGGCGTGGCGCTCCGGCATGGCGTACAGCTTGACACCTAGTATATTAGCGCACGGGCGCGCTTCGCCATGGGGTATGATGAAAATGCTGACCAATCGCCTGTTCTTTGCTGCCGCGTCTGCGGCGCTTCTGCTCGGCGCCTGCGGACCGCAGGCCTCTCAAGATACCGCGCCAGCCGAGATGGCTGCCGCGGCCGGCACCTGCGACAGCGTCGAGGCCCAGCCCTTGCGCGATGTGTGCATCCTGGCTGCGGACAACATGGCAGGCCGGATGGTTGGCTCTGAGGGCGGCGCGCGGGCGCGCGCCTATGTCCTGTCGCGCTTTGAGGAGATCGGCCTGGCACCGGCCGAAGGCGGGTATGAGCAGGCCTTCGCCGTGGCGCGGCCTCTGGATCTGCGCGAGCGCGACAGCCTGACCATGGATATTCCCGGGATCAATCTGATCGGCGTGATCCAAGGCGAAGACCCCTCAATCGCCATGGTGGTCACCGCCCATTACGATCATATCGGCATGAATGAGCAGGGCGAGATTTTCAACGGTGCCGATGACAATGCGTCCGGTGTCGGCGGCCTGCTGGCGGTGGCAGCGCATTTCCTGGCCAATCCGCCGCGCCATAATGTGGTGATCGTCGCACTCGACGCGGAAGAGGGCGGGCTGGACGGGGCCCGCCACTTTGTGGCCAACCGCCCGGTTGGCATGGGCGAGATCGCCTTCAATCTCAATCTCGACATGCTGGGTTATAGCGATACCGGGCGCCTGTTCGCGGTCGGCTCTTACCACACGCCTGAACTGGTCGGGCTGATCGAGGCGGCGGCGTCGGAATCTCCGGTCGAGCTGCTGGCCGGCTATGACCGGCCGACCGAGAACCGGCGCGATGACTGGACGCTTCTGTCCGATCACGCAGCCTTCCACCTCCAGGGCATTCCCTTCCTGTATCTGGGCGTGGAGGACCATCCCTACTACCACACGGTCAATGACACGTTCGACATCATCATGCCGGACTTCTATCTCGGCGCGGTGGAGACAGCGGTTGATGTCGCCGCCCGTGCCGACGCCATGTTGCCGGAACTGGCCGCAATACACCGGGCGCGCGCGGAGCCTGCCAACTAGCTGCTGACACCCTGACGGGCCGAAACCTGGCCGGGAGCACGAGCGCCCGGCCAAGTCTTTGATGCGCCGCAATATTTCTGCCCATCGCAGGAAATTCACAGTGAAATGAACGTCGTTCACTTTTCAATTGAGGGTGAGCGTACTAATTTGTAAGCACAATTGTCAGGGCCGGGATTGGCCCACATGAATCAGGAGACCTCCCCATGACCGCTCTCGCCCGTGTTCTGTTCGCTGGTGCGGCATTGAGCCTCGCCGCGATCCCGGCGGCCCAGGCCCAGGATTGCTCGGCCGCGCCGGCATTCGTCAGCGTATCCACTGCCAACGCCAATGTGCGCGCCTCGGCCAGCCGCATCGAGCGCAGCGACTGGGCCACCGCCGAGCACTTTGCCCGCTCCGCCATCAATTCTGGCACGACCAGCCGCAACAAGGCGGCGGCTGCGATCAATCTGTGCGCGGCGCTGGCCAATCAGGGCAGCGAAGGCGCGGCGGATGCGTGTAATGACGCCGCCGAACGCACTGGCGGCTCGTGGGAAGCACACACCAATCGCGGCGCAGCCCTGTGGCTCGCTGGCGATCAGGCCGCGGCCCGCACCGATTTCGCGCGCGCCGGGGAGCTGGCTGGCGGCGAAACCGCGGTCCAGGCCAACCTGGCTCTGGCGGCTTGCACCAACTGACGCCAGCTGAAAGCCGTGAATTGAAAAGGCCGGAGCCTCGGGGCTCCGGCCTTTTTCGTATGCGCAGGTGACGCGCGGGCCTATTCGGCGGCGACCGCTGTGGGCTCGCCGGCCATCAGGCGCGGCATCCAGTTTTCATGGGCCTGTTTAAGGGCGATCAGGTCGATGCTGTGGGTCCCGTTAATCGAGACATGGCGCCCTCCCGCCAGACCGACCACGCTGACCGGCACGCCTGCGGTCAGTGCATTGGCGCGGATGGTCTCGGCCGTGGCGGGGTCGGCAGCAACGAGATAGCGCGCCTGGTCCTCGCCGAACATCCAGGCGAAGGCGGGCAGAGGCCCTGTGTAGGCCAGCTTGATCCCCACGCCGGACGCCATCGCCATCTCTGCGGCGGCGCAGGCGAGCCCGCCATCAGAGACATCGTGGACGACCGTCGCGCGCCCGGCGCGAATCTCGGTGCGGACAAAATCGCCGTGGCGCTTTTCTGCGGCCAGGTCCACGCGCGGCGGCGCACCGTCCTCGCGGTCCTCGATATGGCGCAGATAGAGCGAGGCACCCAGCGCGCCGTGGGTGTCACCCACCAGCAGCACCACATCGCCGTCCTTCATGCCGCCAAAGCCCGCGCGCACGGTCACGTCCGGCAACAGACCCACGCCGCCGACCGCCGGCGTAGGCGGGATCGCCTTGCCGTCCGTCTCGTTGTAGAGCGAGACATTACCGGACACGACGGGGAAGGCGAGGACGCGGCAGGCTTCGGCCATGCCTTCAACGCAGCCCACGAACTGCCCCATGATTTCGGGCCGCTCGGGATTGCCGAAATTCAGGCAGTCAGTGATGGCGATGGGGTCGGCACCTACCGCGGTGAGATTGCGCCAGACTTCCGCCACCGCCTGCTTGCCGCCCTCAAACGGGTCCGCTGCGCAGTAGCGCGGGGTGCAGTCAGTGGTGATGGCCAGCGCCTTGCCCGTGCCGTGGACGCGCACGATGGCCGCGTCGGCGGGGTCTTCAGAGCTGGCGGCCGTGTCGGCCATGACGTGACGGTCATACTGGCTCCAGATCCAGCGCTTGGACGCCATGTCCGGCGACCCCATAAGCGCCAGCAGGGTCTCGCCCAGATGCTCCGGCGTGCGCAGTGTTGCAGCGTCGATGCTGGCGCGCGCTTCGGCGGGGAACCAGGGCCGTTCGTATTTGGGCGCCTTCTCGCCGATCGGATCGAGGGGCAGATCGCACACCACCTCGCCCTTATGGCGCAGCACCAGGCGGCCATGGGGCGCGATCTTGCCGATGGTCGCCACGTCCAGATCCCATTTGCGGAAGATCGCTTCAGCCACGTGCTCGCGGCCGGGTTTCACGATCATCAGCATGCGCTCCTGGGATTCCGAGAGCATCATTTCATAGGCGGTCATGCCGGTTTCGCGCTGGGGCACGTGGTCGAGATCAAGCTCGATGCCAAGCCCGCCGCGCGACGCCATCTCCACGCTGGAGGAGGTCAGGCCCGCCGCGCCCATGTCCTGGATCGAGCTGATGGCGTCCTCGGCCATCAGCTCCAGGCACGCCTCGATCAGTTTTTTCTCGGTGAAGGGATCGCCGACCTGGACGGTGGGGCGTTTCTCTTCAGAACCCTCGCCGAACTCGGCGCTGGCCATGGTCGCGCCATGGATGCCGTCGCGCCCGGTCTTGGCGCCCACGTACAGCACGGGGAAGCCGGATTCGCGCGCGGCGGCGGTGAAAATCTTGTCGGTATCGGCGATCCCTACGGCCATGGCGTTGACCAGGATATTGCCGTTATAGCCCTTGTCGAAATTGGTCTCGCCGCCCACTGTCGGCACGCCCACGCAATTGCCGTAGCCGCCAATGCCCGCTGCGACACCGGCCACCAGCTGGCGGGTTTTGGGGTGATTGGGATCGCCAAAGCGCAGGGCGTTCATCAGCGCCACCGGGCGCGCGCCCATGGTGAACACGTCGCGCAATATCCCGCCCACGCCCGTGGCCGCGCCCTGATAGGGCTCGATAAAGCTGGGGTGGTTGTGGCTCTCCATTTTGAAGATCGCCGCCTGGCCGTCGCCGATATCGATCACGCCGGCGTTTTCACCGGGTCCGAAAATCACGCGCTCGCCCTGGGTGGGGAATTTCGCCAGATGAACCCGGCTCGACTTGTACGAGCAGTGCTCCGACCACATCACCGAGAAAATGCCGAGCTCCACCAGGTTCGGTGCCCGTCCCAGCTCACGCAGGATGATCTCGTACTCATCCGCCGTGACGTGATCGAGCGCGATCTCCGGCGTGATTCCGGGGGCGTATTTGGGTTCAACACTCATTCGGCATGCGTCCGTTGCGGCTGATCGAGCAGGGATGGGTCAGGCAGACAGGCGGTAACCAGAAGGCGCGCGGCCTCCGGCGCGCCCGGTTCGGCGCGGATTGCAGACAGATCGGACGGGGCCGGCACCGGCAGATTTTCGGCCATCAGGCCTTCGAGATGCAGGGCGAGGGCTTCCTGCGCGTTAAGGGCGGCCTCGCTGGCGCTATCACCAGCTGAGACGCATCCGTCGAGATCGGGAAAGTACACGCTGAAACCGGTTTCTGCGTCGCCTTCGAGAATGGCGGGGTAGACGTGCAGGGTCATCGCGGTCAGTCCTTGATCAGTTGCACGCCGCTGGCGCGCTCGATTGACCGCAGCGTACCACGCTTGAGGTCTTTTGCCGGATGGGGAACGGTCACGATCGCGGCCAGCCCGTCCTTTTTTATTCTGCACGTGGCTGCCGCGTTGCCGGACCTTGCGCCAGCCAGCCATTTCCAGGCTGGCAATCACCTCCCGGCTGGCCAGCATCACCGCGTCCCCAGCACGCTCTCAAACACGCCGAGCCCGTCCGTGCCGCCATGGACCGGGTCCACCGCGCGTTCGGGGTGGGGCATCATGCCCAGCACATTGCCCGCTGCATTGGTGATGCCGGCGATGTCGCGCGCCGAGCCGTTGGGATTATTGCCATAGCGGAAGGCCACCTGGCCCTCGCCCTCGAGCCGGTCGAGCGTGGCCTCGTCGGCGAAATAATTGCCGTCATGATGGGCGATGGGGATCACCAGTTCGCTCGACCCGGCATAGGCGCGGGTGAAGCGTGTATTGGCGCTTTCCACATAGAGCGGTGTTTTCTCGCAGATGAAGCGCAGGCCGGCATTGCGCATCAGCGCGCCGGGAAGGAGGCCCGCCTCGATCAGGATCTGGAAGCCGTTGCAGACGCCCAGCACCGGCGTACCGCCTTCTGCCCGGCGCACCAGATCGCCCATAATGGGCGAGCGCGCGGCGATGGCACCCGAGCGCAGATAGTCCCCGTAGGAAAACCCGCCCGGGATCATGATGAAATCCAGGCCATCGGGCAGGCTGGATTCGCCGTGCCAGACCATGGCAGGGGCCGCGCCGGTGACGCGCTCGATCGCCACGGCCGCATCGCGGTCGCAGTTTGAACCGGGGAAGACGATGACAGCGGTTTTCATGAGCGCAGCGTTTAGCAGGCGAGTCGCGCCTTGGCGAGCGCTTCGCGCGTCCTGGCCTCAGCCGGGCGCGCCGAATGGAAAACCGGTCACAGCCCCCTCTGATGCAGAGCGCACAAGCGCGGCGTATTTGGCGTAGGCCCCGGTGGGATAGCGCGGCTTGGGCGCGATGAATCCGCGTGCCATGCGGGCGTCGAGGTCAGCGTCCACATCCAGCCGGCGCGCGTCCACATCAATGGTGACCACATCGCCATCGCGGATGAAGGCGAGCGGCCCGCCGCGCGCCGCTTCCGGCGCCACATGGCCGACCATGAAGCCGTAGGTCGCGCCGGAAAACCGCCCGTCCGTGATCAGCGCCACGTCGTCGCCTAGGCCTGCGCCCTGGATGGCGGCGGTCACCGCCAGCATTTCGCGCATGCCGGGCCCGCCCGCCGGTCCCTCATAGCGGATCACCACCACATCGCCTTTCTGGATGCGGCCCTGATTGACCGCCTCGAAACAGGCTTCCTCGCTGTCAAACACGCGGGCGGGACCGGACACGAAGAGCCGGTCATGGCCGGCGAGCTTCACGACGCAGCCTTCCGGCGCCAGATCACCGTAGAGCACGCCGAACCCGCCGCGCGCCTTCACCGGATCAGCGGCGCTGCGGATCACGTCCTGGCCGGGGGTTTCTTCAGCCAGGGCGGCTTCTTCAAACAATGTGCCTCCCGTGATGGTGGGCGCATCAGCGAGATGACCCGATTGCTGGAGGCGCTGGACCAAGAGCCGCGTGCCGCCCGCTGCGCTCATGTCCGGCGCCATATAGCGCCCGCCCGGCTTGAGATCGGCGATCACCGGTGTGGCGCGCGAGATGGCGTCGAAGTCATCAATGTTGAAGGCGTCTTTCGTAACCCCTGCCTCGCGCGCAATGGCCAGCAGGTGCAGCACCGCATTGGTCGAACCGGCCGTGGCCGTCACAGCGGCGGCGGCGTTCCTGAGCGACACCGGCGTGATCAGGCTGCGCGCATTCCGTCCGGCATTGAACGCCTCGACCACCAGCCGCCCTGCCGCCTCGGCGGCTTTGGGCTTGTCGGGATGCACGGCAGGCAGATCGTTGAGCGCCATGTCGCTGAGGCCCATGACGTTCAGCGCCAGCGCCATGGTGTTGGCGGTAAACTGGCCGCCGCAGGCGCCCGCGCCGGGGCAGGCGGCCTTTTCCACTTCGATCAGTTCGGCTTCGCTGATCCGCCCGGCGGCGCAGGCACCCACGGCTTCAAACACGTCCTGGATGGTGAGGTTCTTGCCGTTCCGGTGACCCTGCATGATCGAGCCGCCATAAAGAATGACGCTGGGCAGATCGAGGCGCGCGGCCGCCATTGCGGCACCCGGCAAGGTCTTGTCGCAGCCCACAAGAAACAGGACCGCGTCCAGGCAATGGCCACGCACGGCGAGTTCGGCAGAATCCGCCACGCAATCCCGGCTCATGAGGCTGGCGCGCATGCCTTCAGTGCCCATGGCGATGCCGTCGGTGACCACAATGGTGTTGAAATCCACCGCTGTGCCGCCCGCCGCCTCAATCCCGGCGCGGGCATGGTCGGCGAGCCCGGCCAGGTGCATATTGCAGGGCGTCACGCTGGTCCAGGTGTTGACGATGGCGATCAGTGGCTTGGCGAGCCGTTCATCGTCAAACCCGGCAGCGCGCAGCATGGCGCGGGCAGGGGCGCGGGCCGGGCCCTTGATCAGCGTGTGCGAGGGGCGTTTTGCGGTCATGACAGGGCGGGCTCTTCCAGCTTTGTGAGATGGCGGGCGAGGGCGGCAAGGTCCGCCTTCGCCTGGGTTGCCCGTGATGGGCGTGACAGGACGGCATCCAGCGCCGGGGGCGGGGAAATCGCGCGTCCGATAAGGGGCTCGACAATGTCGGCGAACTTATACGGGTGCGCCGTGGCCGCCACGATCCAGGTCCGGGCGTTGCGCTCCGCCGGGCTCAGGCGGGCAAAGGCTTCCGCGCCGGTCGCAGAGTGGGGGCACCAGACATAGCCCGAGCTGACATAGGCGCTGATGATGCGTGCGCGGATCGCATCATCCTCGACGCGCTCCACCCGCACCTCACCTGACCCGTCATTCAGCGCCGCGAGGCGCTCGAAATTGCTGGGCGCGCCCACATCCATGGCATTGGCGATGGTTGCGACGGAGGCTCTGGGCTCATAGGTGCCGCTCTCAGCCCAGTGGGCGAGGGCGGCATTCGCGTTGGTGGCCAGCACGATGGGTCCGATGGGCGCGCCCAAGGCGCGGGCGTAAAGCGCGGCGACGCCATGTCCAAGATTCCCGGTGGGGATGATCAGGCCGGGTGCCATGCCGGTACGGGCGAAAACCTGCGCGCAGGCGCGGGCCAGATAGGCCCCCTGGGGCAGCAGCCGGGCGAGATTGATCGAATTGGCGCTGGTCAGCCGATGGCGCGCGGACAGATCGGCGTCAGCGAACGCCGATTTCACCAGTGCCTGGCAGGCATCGAAATCGCCCTCGATCTCCAGCGCGCCTACCGGCGCGTCCCAGCAGGTCAGCTGGTGACGCTGGAACGCGGAAACACGGCCCTTGGGGAACACGATGACGGCGCGCACGCCGTTGCGCCCCTCCGCGGCGCAGCCAACCGCGCCGCCGGTATCGCCAGAGGTTGCCGCGAGCACGGTGCGCGGGCGCTCGCGGTCCGCCAGGCGGCTGAGGCAGGCCATCAGGAAGCGCGCGCCGAAATCCTTGAAGGCGCCCGTGGGGCCGTGAAACAGTTCCAGCGCCATCAGGTCGGGCTGGGCCGGGTCCGGCATCACCAGAGGCGCTTCAAAATCAAAGGCTTCAGCGCACAGAATGCTCAGCGAAGCCGCGAGCCTGCCGCCCTTCACAAAAGGCTCAAGCAATCCATGGGCGGTTTCTGCGACGCTGGCGTCACCCGAGAGGCCGCTCAGGGTCTTTTCAGGCAAATGTTCAGGCCTGAACAGGCCGCCATCGGGTGCCGTCCCGGACAGGATGGCGTCTTCAAACCGGACCGGTGCGCCGCCCCCGCGTGTCGAGACGAAGTTCACGCCGCCGCCTCCGCGACTTGCTCAATCCTGACCCCGGCGCTGTCCAGCGGCGCGCGATAGGCCTGGGCCTGCCGTCCGGCGCGTTTGAACGCGGCGGCCATGCCCGCTTCCACCGCGTCGGCGTCGCTTTTGAGCGCCCAGGCGAAGACCGACGGGCCGGACCCGGAGAAGGAGCAGCCAAGCGCACCGGCATCCATCGCGGCCTTCTTTACCGCGGGCAGTTCGGGCAGGAGGTATTTGCGCTGAGGCTCGATCAGGATGTCCTCAATGCCTGCCCGCACCAGATCGAGATCATTGATCGCGCAGCCCAGGGTGAAGGCGCTGATGCGCCGGGCGTGTTCCACGGCCGTATGCAGGGGCACCGATGGTTTGAGGATGCCGCGCGCGGCGCGCGTCTCTATCCGTGCGTCGGGATGCAGCAGGATCGCCACGACGCCGCCCGGCGCAGGCACGCGCCGGATCAGTGCCGGGTCGAGGCGCGCCGCGATCACCAGCCCGCCATGCAGGCTGGCCATTACATTGTCCCAGGGCGGGGGATCCGCGGACACAGCCTCGCCCTTGAGGGCAAAGGGCAGCAGGTCTTCGACCGCAAATGGTCTGTCGAGCAGGGCATTCACCGCCGCGGCTGCAGCCACCGCCGAGGCGGCGGACCCGCCCATGCCGGCGCTGAGCGGTACGCCCTTGTGGATCGACACCCGTACACCGAATTTGACGCGCGCCGCCGACAGGACGGCTGCGGCGGCGGCCAGCGCGGTGTTGGATTCGGGGCGGTCGGGCAGGGCCTCGACCAGCCCGCTGACGGAGCCGAGGACTACGCCGGCCCCTTTGACGCGCTCGGCAGTGACCGTGTCGCGCACGGCGTCAAAGGCCTGGCCCAAGACATCGAAGCCGACCGAGACATTGCCGATGCTGGCGGGCGCGCTGGCGGCAGCGAACTGGATCATGGGTCAAACTCCTTCAGGCGCTGGCGGCGAGCGCTGCACGCTCGGGCGCATCACACGCGCAAGCGCGCGCAATGTCCATCACATCTGCAAACACCGCCGCCGCCGTGGGCCAGCGCCCGGCCCCCTTGCCGTAGAGGGCGTGGACCGAGCCGTCGGAGAGCGTGACCACGAACCGGTTCTCCTCATTCACCGCGCCGGCCAGCGGATGGGCTTGCGGCACGCTCATCACACGCACGCTGGCCTCCACTGATCCGTCGGATGTCAGTGCGCAGCGCCCGATCTGTTTGAACACTTCGCCTTTGCCCGCCGCCTCGGCCAGGCGCTCCGGCGTGGCGGCGCGCAAGGATTCCTTGGCGATGGCCTCTGGTGCCATGTCGCGCCCGAAGGCCTCGCGGATCAGAAGGGAGAGTTTGTCGGCGGCATCATGCCCGTCCACATCAGCGCTGGGATCGGCCTCGGCGAAGCCAAGGCGCTGGGCGTCTGCGACAGCATCCTCAAACGCTGCGCCTGCCCTGAGGCGGCTAAGGATGAAGTTGCCGGTGCCATTCATCACGCCCTCGACGCTGACCACGCCGTGCGCCTTGAGGCGCTCCAGCGCTTCGAGAATCACCACCCCGCCGCCGACGCTGGCGGCGTATTGCAGGCGCCGTCTGGCTTTGCGGGCGCCAGCCTGAAGCGCATCATAGCGCTTGGCCAGGGCAGCTTTGTTGGCAGTCACCACATGGGCACCGTTTGCCAGCGCGCGCAGCATCAGATCGGCGGGCTGGTCGATGCCGCCCATGGCTTCGATCACCAGGTCAGGATTGCCCGCCAGCGCCACATCTGCGTCAGCAGTGAAGGCGGCCCGCCCATCCCCGGCGCGCCGTTCAGGGCGGCGGACCAGGACCGGATTGAGCGCAAACAGGTCGGGCCGGGCCAGCAAATGGTCAAGCACGCCTGATCCCACCGCGCCGCATCCCAGCAGCGCCACGCGCAAGGGCCGGGTCCGCACTGGCGCGCCGATCACGGCCGGTCCGGGGGCGACGCGGGTGGCGTGACCGGCACCCATGGCGGCGATCTCGATCTCCAGCCCGGCGGCGCGGGCTGCCTCAATGGCTTTGGGCTGGATCAGGCCACGGCTGGCTTTCAGCGCCGCATCATAGTCAAGCCGGTCATAGCGCCGCGCGGCTGGGTCACGCGCCGGATCATCGGTATAGACCCCGTCCACATCCTTGATCAGGCGTACGCGCCGGGCTCCCGCCTCGGCCGCGAAGAACACAGCCGTGAGGTCGGTTCCACCGCGGCCCAGCGTTACGGCACCATGGCGTTCGTGACCGGCGGTGAAGCCGGGCAGGACCACCGCCTCCACATCGCCAAGCGCTGCATGCAGCTTGGCCCGGTCGAGGCGCACCAGGTCCGCGTCCAGCGGATCGCCTTCGGCTTCCAGCGCGATCTCGTGAGGGTCCAGAACCCGGGCGCGCACGCCCAGCCGGGCGAGCTCCAGCCCCATCAGCGCCGCCGAGCGGAATTCGCCCAGCCGCACCAGCCGGGCCGTCATGGCCGGACAGGCGCTGGCACCGGCCGCCTCGGCTTCTGCGAACAGGGCGTCGGTCTCGCCCTGCAGGGCGGAAACAATGATGATCACTGTCTCGCCGGCGCGCACATGGCGGTAGGCTTCAGCGCCCGCGGCGGCGTAATCGGCCTTGGCGGTCAGCACCGAGCCGCCGAATTTCAGCACGCAGAGCGGGCGGGCGGCGGGTTGGTCGAGGGCGGGGTCCATGATCGTCTGGTCCTTGTTCGATGGTCAGGCATTCAGCCAAGAAAAAACCCGCTGCCGGGGCCGGGAGCGGGTCGGGTCGGTCAGGTTTGAGTGTTGATCCTCAGCCCGCGCCGCACCGCCCGCCCGTAATGGTGGTGGTCGTCACGGTTGTGGAGACGGTAAGCGTGAGGCCATCCAGGCGCACGCCAAGACTGGCCGGCGCATCGGCGCTTGCCAGTTCAAGACCACGAAGGACGGCGGCCAGTGCCATGTCGGGCTCCGAAAACTCACGCTGCACTTGCTCAGCGATGACGTCACGATGGTCGGCTTTTCCACACGGCGTCAACCAGTCTCGTGTGGCCCAAAAGACACGATTTCGGAGCCGAGTGGCGAGAATTGCACTGTAAAGCATTGAATATTATTGCGAAATAATTTTTCTGAAGGTCCGTACATTTTTCCTGTTGCCAAGGGGGTGGGATCGCCCGTAGCCTTTTCAACAGATCGGCGAGGCCGCACCTGCAGCATCGCCAGGACATCTGCGTTTCAGGATCGTCCTGAGCGCCCATGAAATCGAGACGGCCCGCCATGCGCGACGCGACGGTCATTGCGAAGACGAAAGACGCCCGGCTGAACGCCGTGGCGCTGTCCTCGCTCGTCCTTCTTGTCGTCGTCCTTATTACCTCCCTTCGCGGAGCGGCGGTGCCTGTCTGACGGAAGCTGAACTTCCAAAAGACGCCAAGGACCCCCGCTCTCCCGAGCGGGGGTTTTTTCTTGTCCTGACATCCACACCGGAGACTGACAATTGACCCGCATCTACACCGAAGACGACGCCAAAGCCGAAGCGATCCAGCCGGGCCCCATCGCCATTATCGGCTATGGCAGCCAGGGCCGGGCGCATGCCCGCAACCTGCGTGACAGCGGCCATACGGTCATTGTCGGTGCCCGGCCCGGCGGCAAGGCTGCGGCGCGCGCTGCAGCGGACGGGTTTGAGGTGCTGACGCCCGCTGACGCAGCCAAGCGGGCCAGTTTCATAGCGATGCTGACCCCGGATATGACCCATAAGTCGGTCTATGAGGCCGATATCGCCCCGAACATGGCACCGGGCGAGACGCTGATGGTCGCCCACGGGTTTTCCATCCATTATGGCCAGGTGCGTCCGCGCGCCGATATAGATGTCATTCTGGTGGCCCCCAAGGGTCCCGGTGATCTGGTGCGCCGCGAGTTTGAGATCGGGCGAGGCGTGCCCAGTCTGTTCGCCGTCTGGCAGGATGCCTCCGGTGAGGCGCGCGAGCGGGCGCTGGCCTATTGCAAAGGCAATGGCGGCACGACCGGCGGTGCCATCGAAACAACCTTCGCCGAAGAGACCGAGACCGACCTGTTCGGCGAGCAGGCCGTCCTGTGCGGGGGTGCCAGCGAGTTGGTGGCCGCGGGATACGAGACGTTGGTGGAGGCGGGCTACCAGCCGGAAATCGCCTATTTCGAATGCCTGCACGAGCTCAAGCTGATCGTTGATCTGATGTATGAGGGCGGACTGGCCCGCATGCATGACTTCATCTCGGAGACCGCCAAATACGGCGATCTGGTCTCGGGTCCGCGCGTCATCAACGCCGAGACGCGGGCGCGGATGCGCGAAGTGCTGACCGATATCCAGTCCGGTGCCTTCGCACGCGACTGGATCCTGGAGAACCAGGCCGGCAAGCCGCGCTACGACGCCCTGCTGCGCCAGGATCTGGAGCAGGACATCGAGAAGACCGGGGCGCGCCTGCGCGCGCGCATGGCCTGGCTGCAGCCCGGTGCCAATGCCGGCCAGGCGGAGTGAGGCCATGCTGACCGCCGCCGCCCCGCCGTCACACGAGTCTGCACCGAAGGCGTCCGCGCGCACCGGCGCCCATCTGGTCGTCGAGGCGCTGGAGCGTGAGGGCGTTGACTATGTGTTCGGCTATCCCGGCGGAGCAATCATGCCGGTCTATGACGCGCTGCCGGGCTCCCGGCTGAAGCATGTGCTGGTGCGCCATGAGCAGGCGGCGGCGCTGGCGGCGGACGCCTATGGCCGGGTGTCGGGCGAGCCGGGCGTGTGCCTGGCCACGTCCGGCCCGGGCGCCACCAATCTGATCACCGGCATTGCCAATGCGTTTCTGGATTCAGTGCCCATGGTGGCGATCACCGGTCAGGTGCCGACGGCCCTGATGGGCACCGACGCCTTCCAGGAAATTGACGTGTTCGGCGTCACCCTGCCGATCGTGAAACATTCCTTCATCGCGCGCAGCGCATCCGACATCCCCCAGATCTTCGCCGAAGCATTTGCTCTGGCGAAGGGCGGGCGGCCGGGGCCGGTCCTGATCGACCTGCCCAAGGACGTCACCCAAGCCCTCGGGCCGTTCCCCCCCACGGGACCGGTTCCGGCACCCGCCGGTTACGCCTTGCCGGATGCGGCGTCCTTGCGCGCCGCCGAGGCACTGATCCGCGCGGCGCGCCGCCCGGTTCTGTATTTTGGCGGCGGCATCGCCATCGCCCGTGCCGAAGCGGCCTTGCGTGATTTCCACGACCGGACCCGTATCCCGGCGGTGGCGACATTGAAGGGTCTGGGCGGTCTGCCCACCGAGCGCGAAGACTTTCTGGGCATGCTGGGCATGCACGGCACACGCGCGGCCAACACGGCGGTAATGGAAAGCGATCTGCTGATCTGTGTAGGCGCGCGCTTTGATGACCGCGCGACAGGCAAGCTGGACACCTTCGCGCCGGGTGCCAAGGTGATCCATATCGACGGCGACGCGTCGGAGATTTCCAAGCTGCGCCGCGCCAATGTGGCGCTGCCCGGCGATATCGCGGCGATCCTGACGGCGCTGGAGCCGGGCCGGCTGGACATCGCCGCCTGGCGTGCGCGCTGCGCCCAGAACGCCACCGACTGGGCCTTCCGCTATGACGCGCCGGGCGCGGGTGTCTACGCGCCTGCGCTGCTCAATGAATTGTCGCGCCAGGCAGGCGACCGCTTCATCGCGACCTGCGATGTGGGCCAGCATCAGATGTGGGTGGCCCAGCACTGCCGCTTCTCGCGCCCGCAAGCCCACCTGACCAGCGCAGGCCTGGGTGCCATGGGCTACGGCATTCCTGCCGGCATCGGCGCGCTGTTCGCAGAGCCGGACGCGACCGTTGTGACGGTCACCGGCGACGGCTCGATCATGATGAATATCCAGGAGCTGGCGACGCTGCGCCGCTACAGCCTGCCGCTGAAGATCGTGCTCCTGGACAATTCCCAGCTGGGCATGGTGCGCCAGTGGCAGGAGCTGTTCTACGAGCAGAATTTCTCCGAGGTCGATCTCTATGACAATCCCGACTTCGCCGAGATTGCCCGCGCCTTCGGGATCGAGGCCTTCACCGTGGACCGGCGCGTGGACGTGCCCGGTGCCATTGACCGCCTGCTCAAAACCCGCGGGCCGATCCTGGCCCATGTGCGCATCGACCCGGCGGAAAATGTCTGGCCGCTGGTGCCGCCGGGCAAATCCAATTCCGACATGATGGAGGCCTCATGACCTGCCGCATCGATATTGATTTCCGTCCGGGCGAGGGTGCGGTCCTGCGCCTCATCGGCCTGGTGGAGCGGCGCGGCTTTGTGGTGCGCGCCCTGACCCTGCCCGAGACGCGGGCTGGCGCGTCCGCGCGCCTCACCCTGCACGTGGCACCGCGCGATCCGGCGCGCCGGGTGGAGACGGTCTGCGCCCAGCTGGCCAAGATGTACGACGTGGTGGCAGTGACCTCAGCGCAGCTCCAGGCGCTGGAGGCAGCGTCATGAGCGACCGGGTCATCATTTTCGACACCACGCTGCGCGATGGCGAGCAGGCGCCGGGCTTCTCCATGAGTGAGGCCGGCAAGCTGAAAATGGCCAAGGCTTTGGCGGCGCTGAAGGTCGACGTCATCGAGGCGGGCTTTGCCATCGCCTCGCCGGGTGATTTCCGCGCCGTCGAGCGCATTGCGGGCGAGGTGGATGGCCCGGCCATCTGCTCGCTGGCGCGGGCGGCCAAAGGCGATATCGAGGCGGCGGGCCGGGCGCTGGCCCCGGCGGCGAAGAAGCGCATCCATGTGTTTCTGGGCACCAGCCCGCTGCACCGGGAGTTCAAACTGAAAATGAGCCGGGAGGCGATCCTGACCCGTATCGCCGAGATGGTCGCCTACGCGCGTGAATTCGCTGACGATGTGGAGTTTTCCGCCGAGGACGCCATCCGCACCGAGCGGGACTTCCTGGTGGAGGCCTTGTCCGTCGCTGCCGGGGCAGGCGCGAGCACGCTGAATGTCCCTGACACTGTGGGCTACGCCACGCCGGAAGAGATGATGGCGCTGTTCACGCATCTGGGCCAGGCAGTCGAGCGGCCCGAGGGCGTGATCTTCTCGGCCCATTGCCATGACGATCTGGGCATGGCGGTGGCCAATTCGCTGGCCGCTGTGCGCGGCGGGGCGCGCCAGATCGAATGCGCGCTGACCGGTATTGGCGAGCGGGCGGGCAATTGCGCGCTGGAGGATGCGGTGATGGCGCTGCGTACCCGCAAGGACCAGTTCGGCCTGACCACCGGGATCGACACCCGCCAGATCATGGCTGCGACGCGCACCCTGTCACAAGTCACGAATACCCACCCACCGCGCAACAAGGCCATCGTGGGCGCCAATGCCTTCGCCCACGAGTCCGGCATCCACCAGCATGGCGTGCTGATGAACCGCGAGACCTATGAGATCATGAAGCCTGAAGATGTGGGTCTGGCGTCCAACGCGCTGGTGCTGGGCAAGCATTCGGGCAAGCACGCCCTGGCCGCGCGGGCGGCAGAACTCGGCTGGACGCTGGAGGGCGAGGCGCTGGCGCAGGCCTTCATCGCTTTCAAGGCCGTGGCCGACGAGGTCGGCACGGTGGATTCAGCGCGGCTGGCGGCGATCCTGGCGCGGTTGGATGGCGATGCCAACGATCAGATGTGGACGCTGTCGCGTCTGGAAATCCGTGCGCCCATCTCGCGTCAGGACCAGCCGGTGGCGCGCATCGAGCTGGACCATCCCGTGCGGGGCCGGGTCAGCGATCTTGCCCGCGCACCCGGCGCGCTGGACGCCGCCTACCAGGCGGTCAGCCAGATCATGGACGCGCCCGCGCGCGTGGCCGGAATCGACATGCAATACATCGCCGCTGACCCGGATGAAGCGGGCAGTGATGGCCAGGGTGCCGACGTTCTGGTCGAGCTGGAAGCCGAGCTGGACGGCGAACGCTTCCCCGGCCGCGCCCGCGCCCGCGACATCCTGCCCGCCTGTGTCGGTGCCTATATCGACGCGCTCAACAACGCCCTTGCCGTGCGCCGCCGCCGAGAGGCCCGCGCCGACGCTGCCGCCTGAAGGACATTCAAAATGGCTATCACGACGACCGACTATATCTGGCGCAACGGTGCCTATATCCGCTGGGCCGACGCCCAGGTGCATGTGCTGTCTCATGGACTGCACTACGGCACCTCCATGTTCGAGGGTATTCGTGTCTATGACACACCCTCGGGGCCGGCGGGCTTCCGTGTGCGCGATCATATCCGCCGCCTCATTGATTCAGCGCGCATCTACTCGGTCGACATTCCGTTCTCCGAGGACGAAATCGTCACCGCCTGCAAGGAACTGGTGGCCAGGAACGCCCTGAACTCGGCCTATATCCGGCCCATCGCCTTTATCGGATATGGCTCCATCGGGGTCGTTCCCGCGAAAGAAACGCCCATCGAGCTATTCATCGCCGCCTTCCCCTGGGGCGCTTACCTCGGCGAGGAAGCCCGCACGCGCGGGGTGGACGTGATGGTCTCGTCCTGGAACCGGCTGGCACCCAACACCGCGCCCACCGGCGCCAAGGCCGGCGGCAATTACCTGTCGAGCTATCTCATCTCCCGCGAGGCCAAGTCGCGCGGCTACGCGGAAGGCATCGGCCTGGATGTCGATGGCCGCCTGTCTGAAGGGGCCGGCGAAAACCTGTTCCTGGTCAAGAACGGCAAGCTGATGACGCCGCCGGCGGCCAGCTCCATCCTGCAGGGCATCACCCGCGACACGGTGATCACGCTGGCGCGCAAAGAGGGCATTGAAGTGGTCGAACAGGCCCTGCCGCGCGAGATGCTTTACTTGTGCGACGAGGCCTTTTTCACCGGCACCGCCGCTGAAGTGACCCCGATCCGATCGGTGGATGACAAGACCACCCGCGCCGCGGGCGCAGGGCCGGTGACGCGCCTGATCCAGGAGCGGTTTTTCGGCCTGTTTGACGGAACCACGAAAGATGAATGGGGCTGGCTGGAGCCGGTCCGTTCGGTCAGTGCCGACAAGGAGGCCAGCCATGCCGTCGCCATCTAGAACCCTGTTCGACAAGGTCTGGGACGCGCATGTGGTGACGCCCGAGCGCGATGATGCGCCCGCTCTGATCTATGTGGACCTGCACCTGATCCATGAAGTGACCAGCCCGCAGGCCTTCGCCGAGCTGGATGCACGGGGCTTGAGCGTGCGCCGGCCCGACCTGACCTATGCGACGCTGGATCACTCCACCCCCACCACGCCGCGCGCAGCCGGTGCGAGGCCGATCTATGCCAGTGCCGCAGCGCGCCACCAGGTGGAGACCATGGAGGCCAATTGCCGCCGCCACGCCATCCGCCTCGCCGGATGGGACAGTGCGGACCGGGGCATTGTCCACGTTATCGGGCCGGAGCTGGGCCTGACCCAGCCCGGCCAAACCATTGTCTGTGGTGACAGCCACACCTCCACCCATGGCGCGTTCGGCGCGCTGGCTTTCGGGATCGGCACCACCGAAGTCGGCCATGTGCTCGCCAGCCAGTGCCTGTTGCAGCGCAAGCCCAAGACCATGCGCGTCCATGTGGACGGTGAGCTGCGCGTGGGCGTAGGCGCAAAGGATCTGATCCTGGCGATCATCGCCGAGCTGGGCGCGGGCGGCGCGGCGGGCCACGTCATCGAATATGCCGGCCCGGCGATCGAAGCGCTGTCCATGGAAGAGCGCATGACCGTGTGCAACATGTCCATCGAGGCAGGCGCGCGCGCCGGAATGATCGCGCCGGACGAAACCACCTTCCGCTATCTGCAGGGCCGCACCCATGCACCCAAGGGGGCCGCGTTCGAGGCGGCCAAGGCGCGTTGGGCGCAGCTGCGCAGCGATGCGGGCGCGGTGTTCGACGCCGAAGTCCGCCTCGACGCCTCGCGCCTGGCACCCATGATCACCTGGGGCGACAGCCCCGACATGGCTGCGCCGGTGGATTCGAGCCCGCCTGCACCGTCTTCTGACAGGATGACCGAGGCGCTGGCCTATATGGGTTTCAAGCCAGGCGAGGCGCTGATGGGCGAGAAGATCGACGCGGTCTTCATCGGCTCATGCACCAATGCGCGCCTGTCCGATCTGCGCGAGGCGGCCTCTGTGATGGCCGGGCGCTGCGTCAAGCCGGGCGTGCGTATGCTGGTCGTGCCGGGCTCTGAAGCGGTGAAGCGCGCAGCCGAAGCCGAAGGGCTGGACGCGATCTTCCGCACCGCCGGGGCTGAATGGCGCGAGCCGGGGTGTTCCATGTGCATCGCCATGAATGGCGATAGCGGGCGGCCGGGCGAGCTGATCGTGTCCACCTCCAACCGCAATTTCGCCGGGCGTCAGGGCCAGGGCGTGCGCACCGTGCTGGCAAGCCCCGCCACGGCCGCCGCCTCGGCGGTCGCGGGCGCCATCGCCGATCCGCGCCGGATTCTGGAGGCCTCCCATGCGCAATGAACCCATCCTCACCGTCACCGCGCCCGCCTTCACCCTGCCGGACGCCAATGTAGACACTGACCAGATCATTCCGGCGCGCTTCCTGACCACGACGGAGCGTGGCGCGCTGGGCGAGGCGTGCTTCCACGACTGGCGCTTCCACGCGGACGGCTCAAAGAAGGCGCACCGGCTCAATGACATCCCTCACGGTGAGCCGCGCATTCTGGTGGCGGGGCATAATTTCGGCTGCGGGTCCTCGCGCGAGCATGCGCCCTGGGCGCTGAAGGATTTCGGCTTTCGCGCCGTGGTGACGACGCGCGCGGCGGATATTTTCCGCTCCAACGCGTTCAAGAATGGCCTGGTGATCTGCGAGATCGACGAGGCCTCCCACGCCGCCCTGATGGACCGTGACGGGCTGGAGATGAGCATTGATGTGGCGGCAGGCAACATCACCGCCGGCAACATCACCGCCCGCTTCGTGCTGGAGCCGTTTGCGCGCACCTGCCTGATCGAGGGCGTGGACCCGATGGGCTATATCCTTGCCCAGGGCGAGGATATCGCGCGCTTTGAAGCGGAGCGCGCCGCATGAGTGCGCGCATCCTGCTGCTGCCGGGCGACGGGATCGGTCCGGAAGTGACGCGGGCGGCGCGTCTGTGCCTGGATGCCGCCGGTGAGGGGTGCGGCCTGACGCTCACCTTTGAAGACGCCCCCTTCGGCGGCGCCGGGATCGATGCCTGCGGCGACCCGCTCCCGCCGGACACCCTCGCCAAAGCCAAAGCCAGCGATGCGGTATTTCTGGGCGCGGTAGGCGGCCCGGCCTGGGATGGCGGTCCGGTCCGGCCGGAAGCGGGGCTGCTGGGTTTGCGCAAGGCGCTGGGCCTGTTTGCCAATTTGCGGCCCGTCAAAGTGCTTCCCGGGCTTGAGGATTTCTCGCCCCTGCGCGCCGAACGGGTGCGCGGGGCGGATGTGCTGATCGTGCGCGAGTTGACGGGCGGGCTGTATTTCGGCGCGCGCGAAGAGGGGCGTGAGCGCGCCAGCGACACCTGCGTCTACACAGCTGAGGAAGTCAGCCGCATCGCGCGCGTGGCGTTCGAGGCGGCGCGCGGGCGCTCCGGGCGGGTCACCAGCGTGGACAAGGCCAATGTGCTGGCCACCTCGCGGCTCTGGCGGGCGGTGGTTGAGGATGTGGCGAAAGACTATCCGGACGTGGCGCTGGACCATCAACTGGTGGATTCATGCGCCATGGCGCTCGTCACCCACCCGGCGCGCTTTGATGTCATCCTGACCGAAAACCTGTTCGGCGACATCCTGTCGGACGAGGCCGCCGTGATCGCCGGCTCCATTGGCTTGCTGGGCTCGGCGAGCCTCGGTGCGGACGGGCCGGGCCTGTTCGAACCCATCCATGGCAGCGCGCCGGACATTGCCGGTCAGGACAAGGCCAACCCGTCCGGTGCCATTGCCAGCGCAGCGCTGCTCCTGCGTCACGGGCTGGGCGAGGTGAAGGCGGCTGACGCGATAGAGGCGGCACTGGAGGCCGAGCTGCGTGCTGGTCCGCTGACGGCGGATCTCGGCGGAACGGCGGGGTGTGCAGCGTTTGCGGAACGGGTTGCGGACCGGATCAGGCGGGAGGCGGCGCGGGCGGCTTGAGGGTCTGGCGGTTGGCGTTGGCGCACACCTCTCACCAAAGCTGTTCTCCCGGCCGACCCCGGACTTAGTCCGGGGTCGGCCGGGATCCATCTACCCATCCTCTCCACCGCCCAGGCAGTTCAGACTTAGCGGGATGGGTCCCGGACAGCCGCTTCGCGGCTTCCGGGAAAGCAGGTTTTGGGGCGGAGGGCCACCTTCAAGGAAGGGAGAGCTCTCCTACTCTACCGGGGCCTGTTCGGGCGCTTTCTTCGGCGCCGGTTTGGGCTTGGGCGACTTCAGCCGGTCGGCGGGGATGATCTCGAAGTCGAGGCGGTCGGCGTCGGCGGGATCGATATCCACCTTCACCACGCCGCCCTTTTTCAGCTGACCAAACAGAATTTCGTCGGCCAGGGGCTTCTTGATGTGCTCCTGGATGACGCGGCCCAGCGGGCGGGCACCGAAATTCTCGTCATAGCCCTTGCGCGCCAGCCACAGCGTGGCGGCTTCGGACAGTTCGAAGGTGACGCCGCGCTCGGCCAGTTGGGCTTCCAGCTGGAGCACGAATTTCTCGACCACGCGCCCGACGACTTCTGGCTTGAGGCCGGAGAAGGCGATGACGGAGTCCAGTCGGTTGCGGAATTCCGGCGTGAACAGGCGTTCGATGGCCGCCGTGTCCTCGCCCTCGCGCTTGCCGCGCCCAAAGCCGATGGATTCCTTGGCGGCGTCGGACGCGCCGGCATTGGTGGTCATGATCAGGATGATGTTGCGGCAGTCGATCTTCTTGCCGTTGGCATCGGTCAGCTGGCCGTTATCCATCACCTGCAGCAGGATATTGAAAATATCCGGGTGGGCCTTCTCGATCTCGTCGAGCAGCAGCACCGAATGGGGGTGCTGGTCTACCGCGTCGGTGAGCTGGCCGCCCTGGTCATAGCCGACATAGCCCGGAGGCGCGCCGAGCAGGCGGCTCACCGTGTGGCGCTCCATGTATTCGCTCATGTCAAAGCGTAGCAGCTCCACCCCCAGCGAGGAGGCGAGCTGGCGGGCCACTTCAGTCTTGCCCACGCCGGTCGGGCCGGAGAACAGGTAGCAGCCAATGGGCTTGTGCGGTTCGCGCAGGCCGGCACGCGCCAGCTTGATGGCGCTGGCCAGCTTGGCGATGGCCTCGTCCTGACCAAACACCACGCGCTTGAGGGTGGCATCGAGGTCTTTGAGGACGGTCTCGTCGGATTTTGATACCGATTTGGCCGGGATGCGCGCGATCTTGGCGACCACGGCTTCCACATCCTTGACGCCGATGGTCTTCTTGCGCCGCGATTGCGGCAGCAGACGCATGGAGGCACCGGCCTCGTCGATCACGTCGATGGCTTTGTCCGGCAGCTTGCGATCGCCAATATAGCGGTCGGACAGCTCCACGGCGGTTTTCAGCGCTTCATTGGTAAAGCGGATGTCGTGGAAGTCCTCGAAATAGGGGCGCAGGCCCTGCAGGATCTTGATGGAATCCGCCACGGACGGCTCGACCACATCAATCTTCTGGAAGCGGCGGGCGAGCGCGCGGTCTTTCTCGAAATGCTGGCGGTATTCCTTGTAAGTGGTCGATCCCATGCAGCGCAGGGAGCCCGACTGCAGTGCCGGTTTCAGCAGGTTGGACGCGTCCATGGCACCGCCCGACGTGGCACCGGCACCGATGACGGTGTGAATCTCGTCAATGAACAGGATGGCGTGGGGGCGCTGCTCCAGTGCCTTGACCACCTGTTTGACGCGCTCTTCGAAATCGCCGCGATAGCGCGTGCCGGCCAGCAGCGTGCCCATGTCGAGCGAATAGATAACGGCCTTTTCCAGCACATCGGGCACATCGTGCTCGATGATTTTGCGGGCCAACCCTTCAGCGATGGCGGTCTTGCCGACGCCCGGATCGCCCACCAGAAGCGGGTTGTTCTTGCGCCGACGGCACAGCACCTGGATGCAGCGCTCCACCTCGTGGTCGCGCCCGATCAAGGGATCGACATCGCCGGCGCGGGCCTTGGCGTTGAGATCAACGCAATAGGCGGCCAGCGCATCATCCTTGTCCTTGTCGTCGGCGGACACGGGTGTTGCGTCATCCTCGTCCTCATCGTCCGCGCCGCGGGCGGGGCGTGCCTCGCTGGCACCGGGGCGCTTGGCGATGCCGTGTGAGATGAAGTTGACCGCGTCATACCGGGTCATGTCGCGCTCGGCCAGGAAGTAGGCCGCATGGCTTTCGCGCTCGGCAAACAGGGCAACCAGGACATTGGCGCCGGTCACCTCGTCGCGGCCGGAATTCTGCACATGGATCACGGCGCGCTGGATGACGCGCTGGAAACCGGCTGTCGGCTTGGCGTCCTCGCCGGTCTCGATCACCAGGCTGGCCAATTCGCGCTCGACATAATCGAGCAGGGTTTCGCGCAACTCGTCCACATCCACGTCGCAGGCGCGCATCACGGCAGCGGCGTCCTCATCCTCGCATAGAGTGAGCAGCAAGTGCTCGAGCGTGGCGTACTCGTGCTTGCGCTCCTTGGCAGCGGCCAGGGCGCGGGTGAGGCTGTGCTCAAGGGCGGATGAAAATGAGGGCAAGCGCCTAATCCTTTTCCATGGTGCACTGCAGAGGGTGCTGCGAGCGCCGTGCGGCGTCCATCACCTGGGCTACTTTGGTCTCGGCCACTTCAAACGTAAACACGCCGCAGACCCCCACTCCATGTTGGTGCACATGGAGCATGATGCGAGTCGCTTCCTCAGCGTTCTTGTGAAAAATCGTCATCAGAACGCCCACGACGAATTCCATCGGGGTGTAATCGTCGTTTAACAGCAGGACCTTGTACATGGACGGGCGCTTTGTGCGCGTGCGCGTTTCAAGCGCCACGCCTGCGCCGCGTCCGGCGTCCTCGTCATCCTTGCGCCGTTCGGTCATGCCTAGAGGCCTTGGGTCAGCGCTGACACAGTTTTCATACCCTGATTAGATAGGCATCCGTGGCCGCGTGGGAAGCCCCTGTCTCAGCCGGACGCATGCGTGGCGGCACCTGATCGTGGACAAAAAAAGTCCGGCGCTTTGAGGCGCCGGACCAGTCAGGGAGGATCCGTGGGCGCGCGCAGCAAGCTGCGCGCGCCGATGGGGTAGCGTCGCGCCTAGCGCTGCGACTGCATCAGCTCGACAGCCGCGGCGGCGCGGTCGTTGAGCGGCTTGAAGGATTGCTTGACCAGGCCCGACATCAGTTCGGACTGGCGGGTGACTTCGGCCAGATAGGCTTCCATCGCCGATTTGGTGTAATCGGCCTGAACCTCGATGAGCTCCTGCACCGACTTGGCGCTCGCCATCGTTTTCGCGGCGGCAGCGGAGTCTTCCATCGACTTCTTGGCGTAAGCGACCGCAGCGGTGTTGATCTCTTCGATCGACTTGGCAGCGGTGGTAGCCGACGCGATCATGGCGTCGACAGTGTCTTTCTGGAACGCGGTGAATTCGTTCAGCGCGTTCACGGATTTCTCGAAGCCGTCCTTGATCGCGTCGTTCGACGCGGCGGTGACGGTTTCAAAGGCTTCCTTGGCGGGATCTTTTTTGGCGGCGGCCATGGTGGTGGCTCCTGTCATTTTGCGGGGAGGGGAGGGCTCGCGCACGGCTTTGCCGGTTTTCGCGGAGCGAGTGTTTGCCGGGCGGGACGACTGGACGGCGGCCGGTGCGCGCACATCCACGCCGGGCGCAGCAGCGTCGCCGCCGGTGGCCGGGTCGATGGTCGGGCTTTCGGTATCGCTCGTCATAGCATCCTCATCGTCAGCTCGCGCAAGAACAGCGGCCCTTCGCAAGCGCAGCAAATTTCTCAAACGCAGGGGCTCAAGTCAAGCAAAATGTTGCACCGCACAAAAGCCCTCTGGCGTCATGCGGTTAACGGCCCGGCAACAGCTCGGTGCCAGTGTGTCAGGTCATGGTGCACGCACTCACAAGATGGCTGGCCGCGATTCTTGCGGTGCTGGCGTTCGCCAGCGCGGGGGCTGTGGCGCAAGCGGAGCGCTATGCCGCCTTTGTGGCGGACATGGAAAGCGGTGAGGTGCTGCATGCGCGCAGAGCCGACGCCATGCGCTTTCCTGCCTCGCTGACCAAGATGATGACGCTGTACATGCTCTTTGAAGCGGAGCGTGAGGGGCGTCTGTCTCTGACCGATGCGATGACCGTGTCGGCTGAGGCCGCGTCGCGCCCGGCGTCCCGCCTCGGGCTGGCGCAAGGCGCAACCATCGGGGTTGAAGATGCGGTCCGGGCGCTGATTGTCGCCAGCGCCAATGATGTGGCGGTCGCGGTGGCCGAGCATCTGGGCGGCACAGAAGCCGGTTTTGCGCAGGCCATGACCGAGCGCGCCCGGCGCCTCGGCCTCACCTCCACGACATTCCGCAATGCGTCCGGCTTGCCCGATCCGCTGCAGCGCACCACAGCGCGCGACATGGCACGGCTCGCTTACGCCTTGCGGCGCGATTTTCCCGAGCGCTACGGCTATTTCTCCGAGACGCGTTTTGTCTGGAACGGGCGGACCATCAACAGCCACAATACTTTGGTCACCGGGATGCCGGGCGTGGACGGGCTGAAGACCGGCTATATCCGGGCGTCGGGGTTCAATGTGGCGGTGACGGCCGAGCGCGACGGGCGGCGGCTGGTGGCGATTGTCATGGGCGGAGCCTCGCCCGCCGTGCGTGATGCTCATGCGCGTGAACTGATCGACGCGGCGTTCACGACCCTGGATGCGCGCGATCAGGGACGGCTTTTGGCATCGCTTGAGGCCCCACGCCTCAACCCCATACGGGAACAGGAAATTCTGACCGCCGAGCTGGCCGATATGCCCGCTCAGACAGCCCAGGGATCCGCCGCCGGCGGGCCGCCGGTGCGGGTGACCTTGGCCGACGCGGACCAGCTGGCCGAACCGGCGCGCGCGCCGGAGCCCGTGCTGGCGCTGGCGCGGGGCTGGTCCATTCAGGTGGGGGCGTATGGCTCTGAGGCAGCGGCGCGGGCGCGGCTGGAAACCGTGTCAGCCCTTGGCATCGGTGATCTGGTGGCACAGGCGCGTCATGCCCCGGAGCCCCTTCTGCGCGGTGAGACCCGGCTGTGGCGCGCGCGCTTCGCCGGCCTGGATGCAGACATCGCCCGCGCTGCCTGCGCCCGGCTTCAGGCGCGCGGCGAGCTCTGTTTCACGGTGTCGCCTGACGCCTGAAAGCGCTTTCAAAGTCTGGACTTGATCCGTTCGGCCAGCGATTCCAGCGCCCCGGTATCGGCCTGGCCCGCCTGGCCATGACCCGCAATATTCCGGTCCGCCCAGCGCGGAATGACATGAAAATGCACATGAAAAACGGTCTGGCCAGCCGGCGCGCCGCTGAACTGGGCGACCATGACGCCATCGGGTTTGAGCGCCGCTTCTACTGCGCGGGCCAGGCGCTGAACCCGGTCCATGGCGGCTGATGCGGTTTCGGCGGGGAGGTCGAGAAGATTGCGCGCCCGCGCTTTCGGGATGACCAGGACATGCCCCTCGCTCTGGGGAAAAACGTCCATGATCGCAAGGACTTGATCGTCCTCGAAGACCTTCACCGAAGGCGCCTCGCCGCGCAGGATTTTGGCGAAGATGTTCTGATCGTCATAGGTCCCGTGCAGGCTCATGGCGGGTCTCCGGTCTCGCTCTTGAAGCGCAAATCATAAGCAAAATCGAGGCAATGCGCCAAGTCAGGGTGCGGCCTTGAACGGGCTCTCCGCATCCATCGCGGCGCATTCGCGGATCATGGCGGGGCGTTCGGAGGCGAGATAGCGGGCGACGGCGGCGCGAAGGCCTTCATGTTCAATATGATGGGCTGAATGGACCAGGTGCGGGCGGTAGCCGCGGGCGAGCTTGTGGGCACCCTGGGCGCCGGCCTCGACGCGGGTCAGGCCATGGGCGAGAGCGTACTCGATGGCCTGATGATAGCAGAGCTCGAAATGCAGGCTGTCATGGGAGTCCAGCGCCCCCCAATAGCGGCCATAGAGCGTGTCAGACCCGATGAAATTCAATGCACTGGCGATATAGCGGCCGTCGCGGGACGCCATCACCAGCAGGATTCTGTCCGCCATGCGCTGGCCGATAAGGGAGAAGAATTCGCGATTGAGATAGGGCTGGCCCCATTTGCGCGCGCCGGTGTCGAGATAGCAGGCGAAGAACACGTCCCAATGGGCTTCGGTGATATCCGATCCGGTCAGAAGTTCAATTTTTACATTGGCTTGCGCGATTTCCCGCTCTTTGCGCAGGGCCTTGCGCTTGCGTGAGGCCAGGGCGTCGAGGAAGTCGGCATAGTCGCGGTAGCCGGGACTGGTGAAGATGAACTGGATATCGTGGCGAGCCAGAAGTCCATGAGAGTCAAGGGCTTGCCGGTCGTCGTCGCCCGGAAAGAGGACATGCCAGCTGGAGGCGCCCAGCTGCCGGGCCGCGGCGATGCCGCCCTGGATCAGGGCATTTCGTGTTTCAGGGCAATGGCTTAGGATGCGCGGGCCAGTGGCGGGGGTAAAGGGAATGGCGGTGACCAGCTTGGGATAATACGTCCCGCCCGCGCGCTCCAGCGCGTCGGCCCAGGCATGGTCGAAGACATACTCGCCGTAGGAATGACCCTTTAGATACATCGGCATAGCGCCCACCAGCACGCCATCCGCGTCGTGCGCCAGCAGGTGGCGGGGCGCCCATCCGGTGCCGGTTCCGACGCTGCCGCTGGTCTCCAGCGCGTCCAGGAAGGCCCAGCTGGTGAAGGGGTGGATCGCGCCTGTTCTGGTGTCATCCGCCCCGCCTGCGGTGTCGTTCGCTCCGCCTGTGGGGTCATCCACACCCGTTTGTGTGTTCAAAAGCGCGTCCCACGTGTCAGCCGGGACGGTTTTCATGCTGTCGGCGAGGGAGAGGCGCACAGAGCTCATGAATGTAACGGGCCGCCGGGGGTCAGAACGGGGGATAGAGAGGCGGATATAGCGCCGCCCCCGGCGATCAGCGAGGGACGGGGGATGAATGGCCCGGCCGGGCCCCTGTCCGGAGGTGCGCCAGACCGGGGTGTCACGCCGTCACCCGATCCCCCCGTCAGGCGATCTCGATCACCGCGTCCACTTCCACCGCGGCACCGAGCGGCAGCACCGCCACCCCCACCGCCGAGCGGGCGTGGCGCCCGGCCTCGCCGAACACATCCACCATCAGGTCCGAGGTGCCATTGATCACTTTGGGAATGTCGGTGAAGGCCGGATCGGCGTTGACGAACCCGCCCAGCTTCACGATGCGCGCCACCCTGGTGAGATCGCCGCCGCAGGCCGCATTGAACTGGGCGATGAGATTGATGGCGCACAGGCGCGCCGCGGCCTGGCCGGCTTCCAGCTCCATCCCGGCGCCCAGGCGCCCGGCGACCAGCCCGTCAGGCCCGATGGAGATCTGGCCGGAGATGTGGACCAACGCGCCCGAGCGCACGAAGGGCACGTAATTGGCCACCGGCGCGACGGGTTCGGGCAGGGTGATCCCAAGTTCGGCCAGGCGGGATTCAATCGTGTTTTGAGCAGCGGTCACGGCAAACCTCTCCGGTGCGGCGGGTCAGGAGATTGCAGATAGACCGTGTTCGTGACCGGTTTGCAATCGCCGTCAGGGTTGAAGGGCGCGTCCATGCGCGCCATGGTGCTCCGGGTTGGGGAGGCGGGCGTCCGGCCCAGGCGGGCGCGGCGCGACAGGCGATGCGCATGGCGATATGTGAACCCGTACACGCGCGCGAGATCGCGATCACCGCTGGCGATGGCCGGGTGCTGGCGGCGCACCTGTACGCGCCGGCGCGCCCCCTTGCGGTCATGGTGATCAACCCGGCGACCGGCTACACGCAAGGCTTCTACCGCCCGTTTGCTCAGGCCGCTGCGGCGCGCGGCTGGGCGGCGCTGACGTTTGATTATCGCGGCCAGGGCGCCTCGCTTCAGGGCGCGCCGCGTACCGATCCGGCCCGCATGCTCGACTGGGCGCGCTATGACGTGCCCGCCGCCGCCGCCCACGCCAGCGCGCTCTATCCCCGCCTGCCGGTGGATGTAGTGGGCCATTCGGTGGGGGGGCAATTTGCCGGACTTATCGAACGGCACGTGCCGGTGCGCGCGCTGGCGCTCCTGTCCTCCTCCGGCCCCTATTGGGGCCATCATGCGCCACCGATGCGCCTCCAGGCGTGGAGCTTCTGGCGGCTGTATGGCCCGGCGGCGCTGGCCATGAGCGGCCATGTCCCGCGCGGGGCGCTGTGGCGCGGCGCGGCCCTGCCGCCGGGCGTGTGGCGCGACTGGCGCGCCTTCGGGGTGAATCGCGACGGGTTCCGGGATCTGTTCGCCGAGCACGGGCTGGACGCGCGCTGGCGCGCCTTTTCAGCCCCGGTGCGCGCCTGGGTCCCCGATGACGACCCCATCGCCACGCCGGGCGGCGTGCGCTGGCTGCTGGAGCGCTATGAGCGCGCCCCCAGCGACATGAAAATCGTGCGCCGCGACGATCTCGCCCGCGGTCCCATCGGCCATGACGGCCTGTTCCGCGAGTGCATGTCCGACGTCTTCTGGCCCCAGGTTTTTGGGTGGCTCAGCCATGATCCGCTGAAGGTGGCGGCGGAGTAGCGGGCTTGGGTTTGCGAGGGTGCGCGGCGTCCCGGCGGCGTCCCGGAGGCGTCACCGAGATCAGACGGTTGCCATAATCCGGTCACCCCGGCACTGCCCGAGCCGCTACTCCCCCGCCGCCGCCGCGCGCCTTGCGATCAGCTCGTCGGCGTGTTCGCGGCTGTCGACCTCTTCAATGGTGTCGATCAGGCAGCGCCAGCCATCATCGGGGATGATGTATTCCATGTGCGGCTGGCAGATGCGCTGGTTGGCGGTGAAGCTGGTGCCGATCTGGACGCCAAAACGCATGCCCGAGCAGCGCTGGCGGGTGGTGACCAGATACTGGCGGCTCGGCCCGCTCTGGATCAGCAGGTGACGGTCGTCGATGACGCTATAGCCCGAGATGGTGCGGATGGTGACGCAGCGCGGGGCGTCGTCGTCCGCGGTCTCGCCGGTTTCGGCCGGCGCAGCGGGCTCCTGCAGTGCGGCACCGTGGACGGGCGCAGCGGTCAGCGCCAGCGCCAGGGCGCTGGCGGTCAGCAGCATGGCGGCGAGGATCGGGCCGGTGGCCGGGCGGGTGGCCGGACGGGTCTGGGTGTCGGTCTTGGAGCGGGTCGCCATGGGGGCGCCTCCTCTTGTTTTGACAGCGGCGATGCGCCGCCGGGCTGGGGGCTGACATTGAGCCTCAACCGATTGGTGTTTACACGCTCACCAAGGCCTGATTGAGGCGCAGCGAAGCCGTGATGTCCACCCTGAACACGCCCCAGCCTGCACGCCCGCGTGCGCGTTTGCGCGTCGCCATCGCCGGGGCCGGCGCGGCGGGGCTGGCGTGCGCTCTGGCACTGGCGCGGGCCGGGCATGAGGTGATCCTCATTGATTCAGGCACGCCGGGACGCGGCGCGCTGTGGGCCTCGGCGGGCATGCTGGCAGCGGGCTTCGAGACGCTGTTCGAGCTGGACCCGGCCCATCCTCTGGCGGACGACTTCGCCGCGCTGGCCGCACGCGGCGCGGCGTTGTGGGCGCAGCGGGCAGGGGTGGAGGCGGCGCAGGCACCCGGCCATGCCCGGCCGGGCGTGCTGGTCCCGCTGCTGGACGAGACGGACGCCGCGCGCGCGGATGCGGCGCTGGCGCGGGCGGCACGGTTCGGCGTGCGCGTGGAGCGGCTGAACGCGGACGCCCTGTGCGCCGCCGAACCGGCGCTGGGGCCCACGCATGGGGGCCTGCGTTTTCCAGGCGATGGCCAGATCGATAATCGCGCGCTGGGCCCGGCTTGGCTTGCGGCGTTTCGTGCGGCGGGAGGTGAGGTGCTGGGCGATGCGCCGGTGCGGGCGGTGGAGACGGTCGAGGGCCGCGCCTGCGCGCTGGCGCTTGGCGATGGCCGGTCCCTTGAGGCGGACCTGATCGTGCTGGCGGCGGGCACGGCGCAGATCCACGGCGCACCGGCCCTGGCCCAGGCCGCGCCGGTGAAGGGCCAGATGATCGCCTGGGGCCCGCCGGTGCCGGTGCGGCTGACCCATGTGGTGCGTCATGTCTCGCTGTATCTGGCCGCCAAACCGGACGGGCGGGTGATCGCAGGTGCCACCAGCGAGCCGGGACAGGCGGGGCTGGAGACCGATGCGGATGCGCTGGCGGGGCTGAGCGAACGCGCGGGACGATTGGTCCCGGCGCTGGCGGGATTGGCACCGGACGAGGGCTGGGCCGGGCTGCGCCCGCGGGCGCGCGACGGCATGCCGGTGATCGGCGAGGCGGCACCCGGCCTGGTGCTGGCGGGCGGCGGTTACCGCAATGGCGTGCTGCTGGCACCGGCGATCGCGCAGGCGGTCGAGACGCTGGTGCGCACCGGATCGCTGCCTGAATGGGCGCGCGCCTTCACCCCGGACCGGGCGGGGCTGCGGGGCGAATGAGCGCGGCAATTTGCGCGTACGGTTAACGAAGGCTTATAGGCTGCGCGCGCAGGCTGAAGGGTGAAACGGGCGAATCGCCCGCTCGCACGCCTTGGCGCCGCATCCGGAGTGGCCATGTCCGACCCCCTGTCCGTCCTGGGCGACGCCCTGCCATCGCCCCGGCGCCTGATCGCCGATGCGGCGCGCGAGACGGGCGCCAGCTTCGACTTTCTGGTGCGCACGGCGCAGCGTGAGAGCAATTTCGACCCGCAGGCGCGCGCCCGCACCTCCAGCGCGGCGGGCCTGTTCCAGTTCATCGAGCAGACCTGGCTGGGCATGGTGTCGCGCCATGGCGCCAAGCATGGCTATGGCGAACTGGCCGGGGCGGTGACGCGCGATGCGCAAGGCCGGTTCCAGGTCAGCGATCCGGCACAGCGCGATGCGATTTTAAACCTGCGCTTTGATGCGCGCGCGGCCAGCGTGATGGCCGGCGAGCTGGCGGCGGAGAACGCCTCCATCCTGCGCTCGGCCACGGGCCGCGAACCCACCGAGGGCGAGCTGTACGCCGCGCATTTTCTGGGCGCGCAAGGCGCAGCCCGCCTGATCGCCCATACGGCCGACAATCCGGCCCAGCGCGCCGATCAGCTTTTCCCGGCCGCGGCGGCCGCCAACCGGCCGATCTTCTTTGATCAGGGCCGCCCGCGCAGCGTCAGCGAAGTCCTGGCCCGGCTGACCGGTGAGACCAGCGGATCGGTGGAAGCGCCCCCGGCCTGGCGGGCGTCGGCGCGGGCGGAAAGACCCTCTCCTGCACCGGCAGAGCCCCACAGCGCGGTGGCGCGCGCCGCCTCGGCGCTGGGCGTGGGCGAGACGGGGTCTCGCGGCGGCATGGGCGGTCTGGCGGCCATGGGCCGCACGGGCAGCGTGCTGACGCCGGCGCTGGTCGAGCTTCTCGCCTCACTGGACGCCCCGGCCCCGGCCAGACGTAAAGGGTAAGTTACCTGTTCACCGTGTCTGACAAGCAGGTGTTAAGATTTGGCGCGCAGGCTGGGAGCGTCCCTTACCAGGAGGCCTAGCCATGAGCGTGCATACCCTGAGAGCCCGCCTGACCCCGGATGATCTCGCCCGGCTCACCAATCCCGGCGATGACGAGGCGCGTGCCCTGGCCGCCCGAAAGGTGTGTGCGCGCTATGCCGCGCCGGGCCTGAGCGCGGAAGAGCGCATGCTGGGCGCGGAGATTGTCCGCGTGCTGGCCCGCGATGCCGCCGAGCTGGTGCGCCGCGCTTTGTCAGTGACGCTGCAGCGTTCACCCCATTTGCCGCCTGACGTGGCGCGCCAGCTGGCCGCCGACGTGGATTCCATCGCCATCCCGGTGATCGCCGGCTCGCCGGTGCTGACCGATGATGACCTGATCGACATTGTGCGCTCCGGCGCGGCCCGGCGCCAGGTGGCGGTGGCCACCCGTGAACATCTCTCCGAAGCGGTGACCGGCCAGATCGCCGAGCATGGCGTGACCGAGGCGGTGGCGGTGCTGGCGGGCAATAATGGCGCGGCGTTCAACGCCGGCGCCTTTGCCAGCGTGTTCCGCCGGTTTGCCCAGACGCCGCACGTGCTCGAACGCTTCATCGAGCGCGACGCCCTGCCGCTGGAAGTCACCGAAAAACTGGTGGCGCGCATTTCAGATGAGGCCTTGCAGCGCCTGGTGTCACGCCACGCTCTGCCGCCCCAGCTGGCGGTGGAGCTGGCCGAGGGTGCGCGCGAACGCGCCACGGTGGATCTGGTGGATCAGGCGGGCCTGTCGCCCGATCCGCGCCGCTTCGCCCAGCAGCTTCAGCTCAACGCCCGCCTGACCCCGTCCCTGATGCTGCGCGCTTTGTTCCGCGGGCATATGAGTTTCTTCGAGCATTGCGTGGCCGAACTGGCCGGCGTCGAGCACGCCAAGGCCTGGGTGCTGATCCACGATGCCGGGCCGCTGGGTCTGGAAGCCATATTCCGCAAGGCCGGCCTGCCCGACCGCATCCTGCCCGCCGTGCGCGCCACGCTGCAGGTCTGGCACGCGCTGGAGATGGGGCCGGGCGGGGCGCGCGACATGATCCGCTTCCGCAAACACCTCGTCGAACGCGTCTTCACCCAGTTCCAGGGCGCGCCCATCGCCGAGCTGGACTATTGCCTGGACCGCCTCGACGCCGACATCGCCGCAGCGGCGGAGACCGGGTACTCGCAGATGGCGGGGTAGGGGCGGGGCGCACGCCCCCGCTCCCCTTACGCGCTCAGTTCAATGTCGTAGGTTTCGATGACCGGGTTGGCGAGCAGCTTGTCGCACATCTCGGCGACGCGCTTTTGGGCTTCCTCGGCGTCGGCGGTGTTGAGATCGATCTCGATCAGCTTGCCCTGGCGGGCGGCGGCCACCTCGTCAAAGCCGAGATGCTTCAGCGATGTCGCCACGGCCTGACCTTGCGGGTCCAGGACGCCGGGCTTGAGATAGACATGTACACGCGCTTTCATGAGTTCGCCTCGTCGCCGCTTGCGCTTTCCTTCATGATTCCCAGCCTGCGCGCCACCTCGGCATAGGCCTCGGTGACATTGCCCATGTCGCGGCGGAACCGGTCCTTGTCCATTTTCTCGCCGGTGGTCATGTCCCACAGGCGGCAGCTGTCGGGGCTGATCTCGTCAGCCAGGATGATGCGGGGCATGTCGTTCTGGTCATAGATGCGCCCGAACTCCAGCTTGAAATCCACCAGGCGGATGCTGGCGCCGGTGAACAGGCCGGACAGATAGTCATTCACCCGCAGGGCCAGCGCGATCATGTCGTCAATGTCCTGGGGGCTGGCCCAGTTGAACGCGGTGATATGCTCCTCGCTGACCAGCGGGTCATTGAGCGCATCGTCCTTGAAGTAGAACTCGACAATCGTGCGCGGCAGGGCCTCGCCCTCGGGCAGGCCGAAGCGCTGGGAGATCGAGCCGGCGGCGACATTGCGCACCACGACTTCCAGCGGAATGATCTCGACCTCGCGCACCAATTGTTCGCGCATATTGAGCCGGCGGATGAAATGGGTGGGCACGCCGATCCGGTTGAGATTCTCCATGATGTGTTCGGAGATCCGGTTGTTGAGGACGCCCTTGCCCTCCAGCACGGCTTTTTTCTTGTTGTTGAACGCGGTGGCGTCGTCCTTGAAGTGCTGGACCAGCGTGCCGGGTTCAGGCCCCTCATAGAGGATTTTGGCCTTGCCTTCGTAAAGTTTCTTGCGGCGGGACATGGGTGAGGGCGCAACTCCGCTGGAGGTCGCGAGCCGGGACACGGCACAATCGCCAGGCCGGCCTGCGGCAAACGAGAAACGGCCCGTCATGCACGGGCCGCCATCAAGTGAGCATGATACGCCAGTTCGCTGCAGCGCTGCAACATCGCCCGCTCAGGACGCCGGCGCGATTGATTCCGCGCCGGGTGCGCGATACCCATTGAACCTGCATGATCCGCCCCTCCCCAGACCGGAAGAGAGTTTTTGATGTCCAGCTTTGATGACCGCGAAAAAGGCTTTGAAAACAAGTTCGCCAATGACCAGACGGCCGAGTTCCGGGCCCAGGCTCGGCGCAACAAGCTGCTGGGCCTGTGGGCAGCGGGCGAGATGGGGCTGAGCGGTGATGACGCAGACGCTTATGCAGCCGAGGTGGTGAAAGCTGATCTGGAAGAGCCTGGTGATGCGGATGTGATGCGCAAGCTGCTCGCCGACTTCGAGGCCAAGGGCGTGGGCCATTCCGAACACGCGATCCGCACCCGGATGGACCAGCTGATGGACGAGGCACGCGCCCAGCTGCGCAGCTGAGACCTGGACGCAGGCGCGCGGCGTCAGGGGGGCGCGCGCCCCGTCTGGTCTTGGTATGGTGGGTGATAGGCTGGCGCGTGCGAATCACACCGCCGCCATCGCCAAGGCAAAGCCCCGGGGACGCCCATGAGCCCACAAAGCCCCGGCCACGGGCCGTATGCGCCCCCGCCGGATGATTTCGAGACGTTTGACGCGCGCGAGGCCGAACAGGACCGGCGCGGCTGGCTGGTGCTGCTGGCAGCGGCGGTTGTGTTCGCGCTGTTCATGGCCGTGGTCTGGAACGCCTTCCAGCTGGGCATGCGCGAGCGTGACGGCAGTCCGCTGATCATGGCCGACACCCAGCCCTATCGCGTGGCACCCGACGAGCCGGGCGGGTTCGAGACGCCGCACCAGGACCTGACGGCTTTCGAGCTGCGCGCCCGCGCCGGCGACCGCGAAGACGGTGCCGGAGATCCCGATGCGCAGCCCGCCGCGCCCCGCCCCGCCGCCGAGGAGCCGGTGGCCCGGCCCGAGCGCCTGCCGGCGCTGCAGGTGGAAACCGCCGACACCGACGCGATGGATGAGCCGGTGCCGGCTGAGCCCGAGCCCGCGCCCGCATCAGAGCCGGCGACGCAGCCGGCACCCGGCCCTGAACCGCAAACGCCGGCACGCGCCGAGCCGCTTGAGGCACCGCGCGCGGCCGGTCCGGCACCCGCTACGGCGTCCGGTGCCTTCGTGGTGCAGATCGGTGCCTATCGCGCGCTGGAAGAAGCCGAGGCCGGCTGGCTGGCCTTCGCCTCGCGCTACAGCGATCTGACATCCGGCCATGCGCCGGACATCCAGCGCGCGGATCTGGGCGAGCGCGGCGTGTTTCACCGCCTGCGCGTGGCCGGGTTCGAGACCCGTGAGGATGCGGCGGCCTATTGCTCGCAGCTGGATGCGCGCGGCCAGTCCTGCCTGGTGGCCCGGCGGTGAGCGGCGCGGGCGCAGCCGTGGCCTTCGCCCTGGCGGGCGAAAAGCTGGGCAAGGACGAGAAGGCCTTCTTTCGCGATTGCGATCCCTGGGGCTTCATCCTGTTTGCGCGCAATGTGGATCAGCCGCGCCAGGTGCGCGCGCTGACTGACAGCTTGCGCGACGCGATGGGCCGGGACGTGCCCGTCTTTGTGGATCAGGAAGGCGGCCGGGTGCAGCGCCTGCGCGCGCCGACCTGGCGCAATGCGCCACCGGCGGAGCGCTTTGGCGAGTTGTGGAACCGGGAGCGCGAACTGGCGCTGGAGGCGGTCCGGATCAATCACCAGCTTCTGGCCCATGAGCTCCATGCCGTGGGCATCGACGCCGATTACGCGCCCTGCGCCGATATCCGGGTCAAGGGCGCCCATGACGTGATCGGCGACCGGGCGTTTCACGCTGAACCGCACGCCGTGGCGGCCATGGCCGGTGCGGCGCTGGAAGGCCTGCTCGATCAGGGCGTGCTGGGCGTGATCAAGCATCTGCCCGGCCATGGCCGGGCCAGCGTCGACAGCCATTTCGAACTGCCCATCGTGGACGCGGACGAGGAGACGCTGGCGGCCACCGACTTTGCCGCCTTCCGCGCCATCAAGGGCGCGCTGATGGCGATGACGGCCCATGTCGTCTATCGCGCCATCGACGCCGATGACTGCGCCACGTGTTCGTCCGAAGTGATCGGGCGCATCATTCGCGGCGATATCGGGTTTGACGGCCTTTTGATGAGCGATGATCTGTCCATGAAGGCGCTGGCCGGCGCGCTGCGCACACGCACGCAGCGCGCGCTGGGCGCAGGGTGCGACATGGTCATCCACTGCAACGGCGACATGGCCGAGATGATCGAGATCGCCAACGCCACGCCGCGCCTCGATCACGCCGCGCTCAGGCGCGCCAACGCGGCGCTGGCCGCGCGCCGCGCGCCGGAGGGCTTTGACCCGCAGGCCGGGCTGGAGGCGCTGGGCCGCCTGTTCGCTCAGGCCGGGCTGGACGCCCCATGACCGGATTGTTTGACGAGACCGAAGACGCGTTCGAGGCCGCGCGCGAGGCCGACGAGGGCGAGGCGCTGGTGCTCGATATCGGCGGCTGGGAAGGCCCGCTGCACGTGCTGCTGGCGCTGGCGCGCAAGAACAAAATCGACCTCAACGCCATCTCCATTCTGGAGCTGGCCGACCAGTATCTCGCCTTCGTCAACGCCGCGCGCCTGCGCCGGCTGGACCTGGCGGCCGAGTATCTGGTGATGGCGTCGTGGCTGGCTTATCTCAAATCCCGCCTGCTGCTGCCCAAGCCGCGCCCGGAGGAAGACGGGCCGGAGCCTGAAGAGCTCGCTGCGGCGCTGGCGTTCCGCCTGGCCCGGCTGGAAGCGATGCGCGCCGCATCTGCTGCTCTGTACGCCCGGGCGCTTTTGCGCCGCGATGTCTTTGTGTGTGGCCAGCCCGCGGGGGTGCGCTCCATCCGCACGCCCCTGTACGAGGCCGAGCTCTACGATCTGCTCAAAGCCTACGCCCTGCGCCGGGAGCGCGGCGCGTTCGCCACCTATCAGCCTGAAGCGCCGCGCGTGTACTCGCTGGAACAGGCGCGCAAGCGGCTGACCGGCGTGCTGCGCCGCCTGACGGGCTGGGAGCGGTTTGACGCGCTGCTGCCCGCCGGTCTGGATGAGGACGCGCCATCGGGTGCCAGCATCACCGCCTCCAGCCTGCTCGCCGCGCTGGAGATCACCAAGGACGGTGAGGCGGACCTGCGCCAGAACGGCGTATACGCGCCGCTCTGGATGCGTCCGGCTCACCGCGAGGACCGCAATGACGCCACCCGAGAGGACAGCGCATGAGCGATGACACCCCCGGCGCGCGCCCGCCGCGCGATCCGGTTACCGACGCGATCAAGGCGCTGCGCAGCGAAGCGCAAACCCGTCGCGGCGGCGATGCCGGCCCGCCGGGCGTGCGCCTGGCGGTGGATAATGACGCAGAGCTGATGCGCATGGCCGAGGCCCTGCTGTTCGCCGCCGTAGAGCCTCTGGACGCCGAGACGCTGGCCGCGCGCCTGCCCGCCGGCGCCGATGTGCGCGCTGTGATCGCGGCGTTGACAGCCAAGTACGCCAATGCCGGCATTCAGCTTGTGGAAGTGGCCGGGCGCTGGCGCTTCCAGACGGCACCCGATCTCGCCTTCCTTTTGCGCACCGAGCGCGAGGAGCCGCGCAAGCTCTCTCAAGCTGCGCTCGAGACCCTGTCCATCATCGCCTATCACCAGCCGGTCACCCGCGCCGAGATCGAGGATATCCGCGGCGTCGCGGTATCGCGCGGCACGCTGGACCAGCTTCTGGAAATGAAATGGATCCGCCTGCGCGGCCGCCGGCGCAGCCCGGGCCGGCCGGTGACCTATGGCGTCACGGACGCCTTCCTGGATTATTTCGGCCTGGCCTCTTTGGGTGATCTGCCCGGCGTCAGCGATCTGAAAGCCGCGGGCCTCCTCTCCAGCCGCCTGCCGCCGGATTTCATGATCCCGGAACCCGGCCGCATCCTGCCCGGCGAGGACGAGGATCTCTTCTCCGAAGATGAAGCGGCGAGCTTCCACGTCGATTTCCTCGACGTGGAGGATGAGGATTAGGGGGCGCCGCGCCATTGCGCCGTGTCCTGCGCGCGGGCTAATCAGACCGCACGCCCTTAACGGCCAGATGCTCTGGAGCCGCCATGCCTGTTCTGCCCACACAGCTTGATCCCGACGCCCCGGTTTTCGAGGCCAATGCCGCAGCGATGGGCGCACTGGTCGCGCAGCTGAAAGACAAGATGGCGCAGGCCGCGCTGGGCGGGTCTGAGGCCGCGCGTGAGAAGCACCTCAAACGCGGCAAGCTGCTCTCGCGCGACAGGGTGCAGCGCCTGCTGGATCCCGGCTCGGCGTTTCTGGAGCTGTCGCCGCTGGCGGCCAATGGCCTGTATGAGGGCGATGTGCACGGGGCGGGCATGATCACCGGCATTGGCCGGGTGTCGGGCCGCGAGGTGATGATCGTGTGCAATGACGCCACGGTGAAGGGCGGCACCTATTATCCCATGACGGTGAAGAAGCATTTGCGCGCTCAGGAGATCGCGCGCGAGAACCGTTTGCCGTGCGTGTATCTGGTGGATTCCGGTGGAGCCAACCTGCCCCACCAGGCCGAAGTTTTCCCCGATCGCGACCATTTCGGGCGCATTTTCTATAATCAGGCCAATCTGTCGGCTGAAGGTATTCCACAGATCGCCGTGGTGATGGGATCGTGCACCGCCGGGGGTGCCTATGTGCCGGCGATGAGCGACGAGTCCATCATTGTGCGCAATCAGGGCACCATCTTCCTGGGCGGCCCGCCGCTGGTGAAGGCGGCTACCGGCGAGGTGATCTCGGCCGAAGACCTGGGCGGCGCGGATGTGCATGCGCGCCAGTCCGGCGTGGTGGACCATTACGCCGCCGATGATGACCACGCCCTGCAGATCGCCCGGCGCATCGTTGCGGGGCTCAACACCACCAAGCGCCCCGCGCTGGACATCACCGAGCCGCGCCCGCCTCTGCTCGATCCGGCGACGCTGGAGGGCGTGATCCCGGCGGATGTGCGTACGCCCTATGATGTGCGCGAGGTGATCGCGCGCCTGGTGGACGGCTCGGAGTTTGACGAGTTCAAGAAGCTTTATGGCGAGACGCTGGTCACGGGTTTTGCCCGCCTGCACGGCATGCCGGTGGGGATTATCGCCAATAATGGCGTGCTGTTCAGCGAAAGCGCGCTGAAAGGCGCCCATTTCATCGAGCTGTGCTGCCAGCGCGGCATTCCCTTGCTGTTCCTGCAGAATATCACCGGCTTCATGGTCGGCTCCAAATACGAGGCCGGCGGCATCGCCAAGGACGGTGCCAAGCTGGTCACCGCCGTGTCCTGCGCACGCGTGCCCAAGATCACCCTGGTGATTGGCGGCTCCTACGGGGCGGGCAATTACGGCATGTGCGGACGCGCCTTCGGCCCGCGTTTCCTGTTCATGTGGCCCAATGCGCGCATCTCGGTCATGGGCGGCACCCAGGCTGCCAGCGTGCTCGCCACCGTCAAGCGCGACGGGATGGAAGCGCGCGGCCAGAGCTGGTCGGCCGAAGACGAGGAAGCCTTCAAGGCCCCGATCCGCGAGACATACGAAGCCGAAGGCTCGCCCTATTACTCCACCGCCCGCCTCTGGGATGACGGCGTCATCGCCCCCGCCGACAGCCGCCGTGTGCTGGCGCTGGCGCTGTCAGCGGCGCTCAATGCGCCGATTGAGCCGACGCGGTTTGGCGTGTTCAGGATGTAGCTCCGGCCCAATCCTTGCCCTGATCTCCCCAAACAGCCCCGGCTTGTGCCGGGGCGGGACGGCCGGGAGGGTGAGCGATGGGGTGGATCGAGCGCTGGACGCAGGAAGATCGCGGGCGGTTTCGCGCAGGCATCGTGCGCGCGCGCCATCGCCTGGCCGATAGCGGACTGTTCTGCGACCCCGCGCTGGAAGAGCTGATCGAGACCCATCCGCGCGAGCTTCTGGACATTGCGATGATGGACGAGGACGGCTGGTCGCGGTCCTGGACCGACCTGTCGCCGGGCGAGCGCAAGGGCGGCGAGCTGCTGGCCGGTGTGCGCGAGGGCCGGGTGTGGATGAATTTGCGCCAGGTCTTCAACAGACAGCCGGAATACCGGGCCCTGCTGGGCGCGGTCTTCGCCGAACTGCGCGAGCTGCACCCGCGCTTCCGGCCCGACGTGATCAAGGGCGGGCTGCTCATCTCCGCGCCCGGTGCGCGCGTGCCGTTTCATATCGACCGCACCGACACCATGCTGTGGCATGTACGCGGGCGCAAACGCGTCTTCGTCTATCCGCGCAGCGCGCCGGTGCTCAACGAAGCCGATGTGGAAGCGGTGCTGATGCACCCGTTCAATGACGACCTGCCCTACAAGGCGTCTTTCGATGCGCGCGCGCAGGTGTTCGATCTGGAGCCCGGCGATGTGCTGTGCTGGCCGGTGCATACGCCCCACCGCGTGGTCAATCTGGAGGGGCTCAACGTCTCCATGGCCACTGAGTACACCTGCAACGACGTGCGCCTGCGCAATCACGCCATGATGTTCAATGGCCTTATCCGGCGCCGGATGGGCCTGAGCCCGTCCATTGAGGACAGCCGCGGCTTCGGCCTGGCCGCCCGCGCCGGTCTGGGCCTGGCCGTACGCAAGCTGAAGCTGCTGCCCAAGGGCGCGATGCCGGCCGTGGCGGCAGAGGCCGGCACCGATCCGGCTGTACCCGCCGCGGGCGAAGCCGGAGGCTGCGCCTGAGACGCGGCGGCACCGGCGGCTGATCGCCGCCGATGGCCGGGCGTCAGGCTGCGCGCACGGCAGACAGGAACTCGCGCACCCATGACGCCAGCCCATCAGCTTCCTGACGCAGCCGGTCGGACGTCTTGCTCACCGAGTCTGCCTGGCCGAGGGTTTCATCGGCGGACTGGCTGACCGATTCGATGCTGCCAGCCACGCGGTGGGTCTGGCCGGCCGCGTTTTGCGCCGAGTGGGCGATCTCGTTGGCCGCGTCATTCTGCTGGGTCACCGCCGCAGAGATGGCCGACGACACCGAAGACAGCTCGTCGATCACTGCGCGCATGTCATTGACCGCGCCGCCAGATCCCAGATGGCGATCCCGATCAGGCCCAGACCAGCGGCCAGACCCGCCACCGTCAGGCGGTCACCGCCATTGAGGAGTTGTGCCAGGCTGGCCGCACTCACGGCGAGGCCGCCTGCCAGAAACGTCAGAGGCACGGCGATCGGATGGCGATAGGTGTTCAAAGCGGTCTGCCTTCTGCCCTTGAAGTCACGCTACCCGGCTTCAACGGCGCGGTTGCGAGAGGCCGCGAAACAGGTACGCCGCCGCGCTTATGGTGCCAAATAAAATCATGAACAGGGAAATAGCAACCGCAAGCACCGCAAACTCGTTCTGCGTATGACGTGCCAACATTGTATTGTTCAAAGCGATAATAAAAAAACAAATTGCAAATATAATGTAGTAGTTTCTTGCTATTCTACCATCTGTCAAATGCGTGCTGAACTTTATGATATCGACCTTTCTATTCTGGGGAATCAATAAAATCGCCACATAGAGGGTCGTTGCGAGCATGATTGTGTTAATGGCAAAGGTCGCGCCGACGGCATTTTGCGGGCTCACGATATCCTGCAATGCCCACAGCAGGGCCGAGGCAGCAAACATGGCATACAGAACGATCGCGACGTTCGAGGTCAGGGACAGAATTCTACGTTTGACATTTTCATTGATCTCGAACGCCCAGACGGTTTTCGCCGAAGGCGAAAGGAAGCCATGGAACGGGGAGAAATAGGTGACGTCGTTCATGGCAGTCTCTGGGCAGGCAATCTCCAGCTCCTGAATCTGATCAACGCCATACCAGAGCGGCACGTCCAGAGCGACAACAAATCGCGCAACAGGGGTTCAAATGCCTTGCCATCTTGAGGCCGGGCGGGGCGTGGGCCGTACTTTGACCGCATCTGCCCACCCACAGCGTGGCATTCCTGCCGCGCCTGCGCCTTTAATCGCCATCATCCGGCTTAACAGCGGAGCGCGCACGCGCTAACGTTTCGTCAAGACTTGTGGCAAAGCCGCCGGATCGCCGAGGGGGCGGTGTGGCGAGGCGGGGGGAGACGCGCGCGCAATGACATCTGAAGTCATGATCATGAACCGCCAGGCAGTGGTGCTGGCGGCCGACAGCGCGGTCACCTATGGCGGCGGCCCCGATCCGGTGGTGACGCTGGAGGCGGAGAAAATTCTGCGCCTGGGGCCGAGCATGGCCGTCATGGTCTATTCGCGCGGCGATGTGCTGGGCCGGTCCTGGTCACAGATCGCCCACGCCTTTACCCGGCGCCATGGCGAGACGGACTTCGCCTCGGTGGATGATTGCGCGCGTGCCTTCTTCCGGTTTCTGGACAATAACCGCAGCCTGTTCCCGGAAGCCGAGGAGATGGAGGAGTTTGCGCATCTGATGCGCGCCGCCTTCATCACCGTGCTCAGCCACGCCAAGGCGATGCGCCGCTATCCCGGCGGCGGGTATGACAGCGACGCGGCGGCGTTCGAGGCGGCGCTGGATCTGTACCGCCAGCACCTCGATCATGACGAGGCGGGCGAACCGCGCGATGCCGTCGAGGCGCTGGCCGGGCTGGACAGCGCCCGCTTCCACGAGCGCTACGCCGCCATGCTTGACGCCCTGATCCAGGAGGCGCTGGGCGAGTTCGGCATGCAGGCCGATGTGCGCGACAAGCTGTTCGACTTCGCCTACAAGATTGCCACGCGCCCGGCCTTCCTGGAGCCTTATGCCGGGCTGGTCTTTGCCGGGTTTGGCGAAGGCGATGTGTTCCCGGTCTACACCCATTACTACGCGTCGATCCTGATTGACGGGGTGATGAAGCGCGCCGCCGACGAGACCATGCGCGTGGGGGTAGATGACGGGCCCAACGCCTTCCTGCGCACCTTCGCCCAGGCGGACATGACCCACACCTTCCTGCGCGGCATTCATCCGCTCATGTTTGATGTGATGATGTCGCTCAACTGGATCACCAATGAGTCCGCCGCCGAGGCGGCCCTCAAGCAGGCCGGTGTCGATGACGCTGCTGGCAATGAGGCCATGGATGCGCTGCGCGGCGGGGCCCTGCCGAATCTGACCATGGAATTTGCCCACGCCGTGCAGGACATTTCCCAGCAGGAATTCATCAATCCCTTCATCCAGGTGGTGTCGGCCTCGGGCAAGCGTCAGCTGGCCCAGACCGCCAAATCGCTGGTGGAGCTCAATATCCTGAAAAGCCAGCTGCACATGTCCCAGACCGGGGTGGGCGGCGACGTGGACGTGGTCATGGTCTCGCGCACGGGCGGGCTGGAATGGTATGCTCGCAAATCATGATCCGTACAGCAGCGCCAATGAGGAGGCTGATATGAGTGACGCGCCCAAACCGCTCGATCTCGACAATGCCCGCGCCGCCCTGGCCCGCGCGCGCCATGATATCACCCCGGCCGCCGTGCGCGCCCCGCGCCCGGCCGATCTGTCGCGCCTGCAGGAGATGGAGGCGCGCACCGCCACCATCGACGCGCGCGCGAGCGCGTTTCGCGACACAGTGCGCCAGTCTCTGGGGCTCGGCAGCTATCACGGCCCCGCCACAGCGCCTTCGCGCCTGGCCGCCCACGCCATGAGCACGCCGCTTTGTGATTCCGATGTGTGCGCGCCGGTACGCCCGCCTGTGCCCGCGCCTGTCCCGGCGGAAATCAAAGGCGCAGACAGCGAAACGCTCGCGCCGGCCCGCTTTGCCGAACCAGCCCCGGCCCCGGCCGAGGTGCAGGCCGACGTCTCCATGGAAGCGGAAGGCCCCGGTACCGCTGAGGGTCCCGACGCCATCGCACCGGCCGGCGAACCCGGCCCGGCCGATCTTGCCGGCCAATCCGGGCGTGCGGCCAAGCGCAAAAAATTTCTGGGGATTTTCTAGGAACCGGCTTGTCCCGCCCCATCAACGGGCGGAGAAAAAGGCACTGCGTCACACACGCAGCGCCCTCAGATACGTTCGCCCACCAGCTTGATGACGCGGGCTTCAAGTTCTTCGGCCAGCGCCTTGCCAATGGGATCGGCGTCATTGCGGACGTTTTGCAATATGGCGGCGCGGATGGCACCGACATGGGCGTCCACCAGCGCCACCGGTGCGGCGGCGCGCTGCTCGGCCGTCTCGATCAGCTTGGACAGGGAGGCGGCGATGCGGGTGATGATGGGAAAGTCGTACGTGCTGCCCAGACCCCGCAAATCGTGAGCGCAGGTGAACAGCGCCTCGCCGGTCTCGCCCTCCATGCCCTGGGTGCGCGCGGTGCGCATCAGCGCTTCCAGCTTGACGACTTCCTCTTCCAGCCAGGCGGTGAAGTTCTTGCGCAGATCACCGACAGCGGCTTCAGCGCGGGCCATCATGGCTTCATTGGCCGCCGGCAACGGGCCGCCCACCTTCGCCTTGAGCATGTTGGGAGGGGTGATCATCTCGATCTGGCGTTCGCGCTGGGTCATGGGTAAGGCTTCTCCGCTCTTGAGTGGTTCAGGACCGGACCGCCGCGTCACCGCGGCGTACCGGTCCTTGAGATCCGCTGGCCATCCGGCGCCGGTCAGGTCCGAAGAACTCCCGGGTACGCACGAAGGGGCGGGGCCGATTTACGATCATCTGCAGGCGGCTGTACAGGGCCTCGGCGGCGAAAGGCTTGACCAGAAATTCAGTCACGCCCGCGTCACCGGCTTCTTTCATCCTGGACGGCTCGGCATAGGCGGTCAGCATGATGATGGGCAGAAGCGGGCAGGGGCTCTGTTCAGGATCACGCAGGGTACGCACCAGGGACAGCCCGTCCACCGGCTTCATTTTCCAGTCGCAAATCAGCACGTCAATGCGCTCGGCGCGCAGGATGTTCAGGGCCGATTCAACATCGGCGGCTTCATACACATGAATCACCCCGAAGGCGCCCAGGGCCGAGCGCACGATGCCGCGCATGGCTGCGTTGTCATCGACCACGGCGATGCGCAGTGTGCCCAGCCCCTGAGCGGGTGATGCGGTTGCCGTCATGTCGCGGACCCCTTGTACGCCACGCAAGCTTTCACCAGAACCTTAGCCGGATATGTTTAATGTGCCGCTAAAGCGGGCGCGAGACGGATCAGTCGGCGGCGAATTGTTCCATCAGGATGCGTTCACCCAGCGCCTTGCCCTCATCAAACAGCAAGGTGAGCGAGATGGAGCGCGCCTCGTTGACGGTGACGGTTGCGGCATCGCGGAATTCCTGATTGTCGGCGACGACAGAGACGGGGCGCTTTTCCGGCTCCAGCACATCAAAGCGCACCCGGCTGCCATGGCGCAGAAGCGCGCCGCGCCAGCGCCGCGGGCGGAAGGCGCTGATCGGGGTGAGGGCCAGGAGCTGGGCGTCCAGCGGCAGGATGGGGCCGTGAGCCGACAGATTATACGCGGTTGATCCGGCGGGCGTGGCCACCAGCACCCCGTCAGCGGCCAGCTCCTCCAGCCGCATGCGCCCATCCACGCTGATCCGGATCTTGGCGGTCTGGCGCGTTTCGCGCAGCAACGACACCTCGTTGATCGCCAGCGCCTCGAATGTGCGTCCGTCCACATGGCGCCCCACTGCGCGCAGGGGATGGATCAGCGCGCGCTCGGCCACAGCCAGCCGTTCTGGCAGGCCGTCCTCGCGCGGCTCGTTCATCAGGAAGCCCACCGATCCGAAATTCATGCCGTAGACCGGGACGGACCGCCCCATCACGGCGTGCAGCGCGTCCAGCATCACGCCGTCTCCGCCCAGCGCGATCAGGCAGTCAGCCTCGTCCAGCGCCACTTCGCCATAGCGCTTGGCGAGCCGCTCGCACGCGGCGCGGGCGTCGGCGCGGTCGGCGGCATGATAGGCGAGACGCATGGAAGCATTCCGTCATGGCAGGAGGCAGGGCAGGCTAGTGGATTGAACCGCCCGCGCCCATCCGGTGCAAGGCCCGGCGCGCATCATCTCGGGTGAAGGCGCCATAGATGTCGGCGCGCGCGCGGGCCAGGGCATCGGGTGCCATGGCGTGGGCGCGTCCGGATTCGGCCATGGCATTTATCAGATCAGCCGCCTCGCCCGGTGTCATGGCCATGGCCCGGGCGCCCAGCAAGCAGGCGCGCAGGGGCGAGCGGCGCATGGCCTGGCGCCAATCGGCCGCCTCCATGCCGGTCAGGCGTGCAATGGCGTGGTCGGCGATCTCTGCGCGCCCGTTGCGCGCCGCGCGCAGGACGTCGGCGGCGGTGAGCGCGCGCTCCGCCAACAGCTTGCGCGTGACTTCGTCGGCGTCCCGGTCCGCATCACCGTCTACGACGGGGTCCGCCCCCTGCGGCTCAGGCGCGGCGATGTCAGCCAGATCGGGGTAGCGCTCGGCGAGCAATGTGCGCACGCGCCGGGCCGCAATGGCGTGCAATGCCCGTACAAAGCCGTCACTCAGATCGCTGCGCCCGGCCAGGGCGTCCTGCAGGACTTCATGGCTGCGCGCCACCGCCACGAAGTCCCCAGCCGAGGTCTCGGCCAGGATGGCGCCTTCATGGGCGGCCAGCGCCATCAGACAGTCGCGTTCGCGGTGGCGGGCCATGGCGGCGGTCACCGGCGCGCTCAAATGAATGCGCCCGGTCAGCGCCATGCGGTGGTCATGGCCCAGATCGGCCAGCGCGACAAGATCGCGCTCGTCCAGGGCCAGTGAGCGCTCTACAATGGGCCGGGCGATGTCGAGCGGCTCGAACGCCAGAAGGCGCACCGCGTCGCGCGGAGCCCAGTCGCAGCGCGCCAGACGCACGGCGGCGTGGGCGCGTGCGCTGGCTTCGGCGATGCGCAACAGATCGGTGAGCACCGGATCGATCTCGGCGATGATGGGATCGGGCAAGGGGCGGATGGCGCACAGATCGCTGAGCTGGATCGCCTTGCGCCCGGCCGCCTGGTGGCGGCCGTCTGGGTCTGGCGGATGGCTGGCGTGCGGCATGACTGGCGTCCGTACTGTCCCTCTGGCGGAACACGTTGACTGCGCTATGGTTAGGAATGCGTTAGTCTAGCCGGGAGCGCGCGCATGGCCAGGGACATGGAAGAGACCGTCAGCGCGCGCCTGCGGGCGCGATTTGAGGCGGTGCGTGCGCGCACGCTGGCGCTCGCCGCGCCGTTCTCGGCGGAGGATCTGGGCGCGCAGGCGATGGACGACGCCTCGCCCGGCAAATGGCATCTGGGTCACACGACCTGGTTCTGGGAAACATTTCTCCTCAAGGCGTTCGACAGCGGCCACAAGCCGCTCGACCCCCGGTTCAACTATCTGTTCAACTCCTATTATGAAGCCATCGGAGCGCGGCAGGTGCGGTCCGAGCGCGGGCTGATCACCCGCCCGGCTCTGGAGGCTGTGATCGCCTACCGTCAGCATGTGGACGCGGCGGTGGGGCGCTGGTTCGACAGCGCAGACCGGGAAGCACTGGGCGCGGCGCAGGCGGTGATCGAGACCGGGCTCGCCCATGAAGAGCAGCACCAGGAATTGTTCCTGACCGACATCAAATATCTTCTCTCCCGCGCCGCCTATCGAGAAGCGGGGTTCGTAGCGCCCGCGCGGCCCCTCAGCGGCGAGGCTGCGCCGCCGCTAACCTGGATTGCATTCGAGGGCGGTGTCCAACGCTTCGGCCATAAGGGGGCCGGCTTTGCCTTCGACAATGAAAGCCCGGCCCATGACGCGGTGCTGACCCCCTTTGCGCTGGCCTCGCGCCCGGTGACCAATGGCGAGTTTCTCGCCTTCATCGAGGATGGCGGCTATCGCGAGCCCCGCCACTGGCTGTCGGACGGCTGGGCGCTGATCCAGGCGGAAGGGCGCGCCGCGCCGATGTACTGGAGCCGGGATACGGCGGGCTGGCGCGAATTCACCCTGCATGGCGACCAGGCGCTCGATCTGAGCGCCCCGGTCAGCCATGTCGATTACTTCGAGGCGTCCGCCTATGCCGCCTGGACCGGCGCGCGTCTGCCCGAAGAGCGCGAATGGGAGCATGCCGCGCGACAGTCTGATCCCGAGCAGGGCCGCTGGGCGGACCCGGATGGCTGGTTGCATACCGCGCCGGTGAGCGCGCCGCAGGGGCTGGCGGGGATGTTTGGCGAGGTGTGGGAGTGGACGCGCTCGGCCTATGCGCCCTATCCCGGCTACCGTGCCGACGAAGGTGCCATTGGCGAGTACAACGCCAAATTCATGTGCGGCCAGTATGTGCTCAAGGGCGGCTCGGCCCTGACGGCACCCAGCCATATGCGCGCCAGCTACCGCAATTTCTTCCCGCCTTCGGCCCGGTGGCAGATGACGGGGCTGCGGCTCGCCCGCGACATCTGACCGGTTTGACGCCTGAGCCGGTGCGCGCGATCATACAGGAAAAGGCGCGCGGCCCGACCCGCGCGCCGCGTCAGGGAGGCGATTATGGACGATCAGGCCCGCGTCAGCGTCAAGGAACAGGTTTCGGCCGAGGAATGGAAGGCGCGTTGCGATCTCGCCGCGCTGTACCGGCTCATCTTCATGCATGGCTGGGATGATCTGTTCTTCACCCACATCTCCATGCGCGTGCCGGGGCCGGAGGAGCATTTCCTGCTCAATCCGTTCGGGCTTCTGTTCGAGGACGTGACCGCGTCCAACCTGGTCAAGGTGGATATCGAAGGCAATGTCCTGCCGCCCAGCCAGTACGGCATCAACCCGGCAGGCTTCACCATTCACTCCGCCATTCACCACGCGCGCCCGGACGTGAAGGTGATCATGCATCTGCACACCGATCAGGGCGTGGCGGTGTCGGCGCAGAAGCGCGGGCTTCTGCCGATCTCCCAGAGCGCCATGACCGTGATGAAGGATGTGGTCTATCACGGCTATGAAGGCATCGCGCTGGACGCTGACGAGAAGACGCGCCTGGTGGCCGATCTGGGTCAGCACAATCTGATGATCCTGAACAATCACGGCACGCTGACGACCGGCGACCATCCGTTCTCGTGCTACGTGCGCATGTATATGCTCGAGCGCGCCTGCAAGATGCAGGTGATGGCCCAGGGTGCCGAGCTGGTGGAGTGGGACGCGGCCATGCAGGACCGGGTCTACACCCAGGGCGAGCAGGCCTTCACCAACGAGTTTTTCAAGGAAATCGCCTGGGCCGCGCTGCGCGCGCGGGTCGATCGCCAGTGCGCGGGCTATGATGTCTGATCGCCCATAGGGAGATTTTGGACTCGACTCTGCGCCTGTGACGTGTGTGTAATGCGCCTTCCCGAACAGGGGAGGCGGGCATGGCGTGGCGGACGGGCTGGATAGCCGGATGCGTTGTGGCCTTGATTTTGTGGGTCGTGTGGAGCGTGCCGGCACATGCCGGGGCGTGGACCAAGCCGCGTGCCGCTGCGCTGGTGATCACCACGCAGAGCGTGCATTATTTCGATCGAGCGCCAGGCGGGATACACCAGTCCAAGCAAGAGACCTCGATCTACGCCGAGTACGGGTGGACAGATCATGTCACGCTGGTGGGCCGCGCGGGGCTGCAATCGATTGACCGCAGCAAGATTGACCCCTGGCGCGGTGTAGGCGGCGTCGAGGCTGGCGCGCGGCTTCGCCTGTATCGCGGCGGCCCCTGGGCTGGAGCCGCCCAGGCGACCATCAGCGCGCAAACGGCCGGGGAAAATCGCAATCATGCTGCTCTGGGTGAGGGCGGCGGCGATTTGGACCTGCGTCTGATGGCCGGGCGCGTATTCGGGCGCAGCACCTTCGTTGATGTGCAGGGCGGCTGGCGGCGCCGCGCCGGCGATCACGCCGACGAGCTGCGTCTGGACATGACGGCGGGGACCCATGTCTGGCGCGGCGTGCGCGTGATGGGGCAAAGTTTTTCAGTATGGTCAACAGGAGGGCCCGAAGGCTTCGACGGTTATGCCAGCCATCGCCTGCAAGGCTCCGTCGTCTGGCCGCTGACCCGCCGGGCACACCTGCAGGCGGGTGTGATGCACACCGCAGCCAGGCGCAATACCGGTGTCGAGCGCAGTGCGTTTGTGGCGGTCTGGCGGACCTTCTAGGGCGCGCTAACTAATTTGTGACCGCCCAGCGCTTTGATTTTACGCCGATCCGGCGCATATCCCCTCCCGATCCTGCAGGAGACCGGAATGAAGCGCATCGCCTTTTTGATCGTTGTGGCCGTCGTGTTTGCTTTGATGGCAGGTGCGGTTGGCCTTCGTGCGCTGATGTCAGCGGATGCGGGCGCAGGCGCAGAGATGCGCGGCGGACGCGCCATGCCCGTCGCCGTGATAGCGGTGGCAGCACGCGAGTTTTCCGAACTCGTCGAGGCACTGGGCACGGCGAACGCGAATGAGTCCGTTGTTATCACCGCGACGGTGGCCGACCGGATATCCCGCGTCGGCTTTGATTCCGGCGATCAGGTCAATGCGGGCGATATTCTGGTCGAGCTGACCGATACCGAGGCGGCGGCAGGCCTGACCGAATCACGTGCGGCGCTGCGCGAAGCCCAGCGCGAGCTGGAACGCACCCGCGAGCTGGCCGAGCGCGGCATCGCCTCGCGCGCCCGACTTGATGAAATCACCTCCGGCATGGAACGTGCCCGGGCCCGCGTCGCCGGGCTTGAGGCACGGGTCGCCGAACGCATTATCCGTGCGCCGTTTGATGGCGTGGTGGGCCTGCGCAATGTCAGCCTGGGCGAGTTGGTGCGGCCGGGTGATGTGGTCGCGCAGCTGGATGATGTGAGCATTATCAAGCTGGATTTCACCCTGCCTGAACGCTTCTTGTCCGTGCTGTCCCCGGGGATGATCATCCAGGCGCGCGCGGCCGCCTTTCCCGAAACCGAGTTTACCGGCGAAATCGTCAACATCAGCAGCCGCATCGACCCGGTGACCCGTACCGTCACCGTACGCGCCGAGATCGACAATGAAGACCGCCGCCTGCTGCCCGGCATGCTGATGACGGTGCAGCTGCGCCGCGATGTGCGCGAGCGCCTGGCTGCGCCGGAGACGGCCATCACCCGGTCGGGCGACCGGGTCACGGTGTTTGTCTTGCGCGAGGCGGACGAGGCGGTCACGGTCGAGCAGCGGCGTGTCGAGCTGGGCCAGCGCCAGGCCGGATATTTTGAAGTTCTTGAGGGGCTTGAGCCGGGCGAGCGCATCGTGATGCACGGCGTGCACCGCCTGCGCGACGGCATGCCGGTGCGCATCCAGGCCCGCGCCGAACCTTCAGCCCCGCGCGTCGCTGCCGCCGCACAGAGCACTGCGTCATGACCCTGTCCGATATCGCTGTCCGCCGTCCCATGGCCGCCTTCGTGGCGAGCGCGTTGATCATTGTGTTCGGCATTCTCGGTCTGCGCGACCTGCCCTTGCGCGAACTGCCCGACGTGGACCGTCCGGTGGTGTCGATCAATGCCGACTTCCCCGGTGCCAATGCCGAGATCGTGGAGAACCGGGTCACCGAACCGCTGGAAGCCCAGCTGTCGGGCATTGACGGGATCGAGGAGATTTCCTCGCGCACCGAAGACGGCGACTCGCGCATCACCGTGACGTTCGGCCTGTCGCGCGATCTGGAAGCCGCCGCCAATGATGTGCGCGACGCGGTCAGCCAGGCGCGCCGCCAATTGCCCCAGGACGTGGAGGAGGTGCGGGTCAACAAGCAGGATTCCGATGCGCGTCCGTTCATGTGGTACAACCTCATGTCCGAGACGATGACGGCCGAAGAGCTGACCGACTATGCCAACCGTTTTCTCCTCGACCGGCTGACCATTATTGACGGCGTCACCAATGTGAATATCGGCGGCAATCGCCGCTACGCCATGCGCATCTGGCTCAATCCCGCCGCCATGGCGGCGCGCCAGGTGACCGCGTCGGACATTGAAAACGCCATTCGCACCGAGAATATCGAAGTGCCTGGCGGCTCGCTGGAGACCAGCGGCTCCCAGATCGCCGTGCGCGTGGAGCGCCTGTTCACCAGTCCGGAAAGCTTTGCGCGCCTGCCGGTGCGCACCCTGCCCGATGGCCAGGTGATCCGGCTGGCCGAGGTCGCCGATGTGGAGCTCTCGGCTGAAGAGCCGCGCGCCATGTTCCGCGGCAATCAGCAAAGCATGATCGGCCTGGGGTTTATCCGGCAGAGCCAGTCGAATGCCGTGGAGGTCGCCTCGGCCATCCATGCCGAGATGGACCTGATCCGTGCCCAGTTGCCGGATGACATGGACCTGATCGTGGCCAATGACGAGACCGTGTTCATCCGCGAATCCATCCGCGAGGTGTGGATGACGCTGGCCGTGGCGGCGACGCTGGTCGTGCTGGTGATCTACCTGTTCCTGGGCAGTTTCCGCTCGGCCATTGTGCCCGCCGCCGTGGTGCCGGTGTGCCTGATCGGCACCTTCGCCGTGCTGTCCATGTTCGGTTTTTCACTCAACATCCTGACCTTGTTGGCGCTGGTTCTTGCCATCGGACTGGTGGTGGACGATTCCATCGTGGTCATCGAGAACATCCAGAGGCGGGTGGATCTGGGCGAACCGCGCATCACCGCGGCGCTCAATGGCGGGCGTCAGGTGTTCTTTGCCGTTGTCGCCACGACAGCCACGCTTGTGGCGGTGTTCACGCCGCTGGTTTTCCTGCCGGGTCTGATCGGGCGGTTGTTCACAGAGCTGGCGGTCGCCATTGCCGGCGCGGTGATCCTGTCGAGCTTCGTGGCGCTGACCCTGTCGCCGATGATGGCGTCAAAGCTGGCGCGTCCCAGTGTCAATCTGCGCGGCCCGGCGCGCTGGGTGGACAACCTGACCAACAAGGCGCGGGCGAATTATATCTCCTCTCTGAAAGTCGTGGTGAAGGCACCCTGGCTGGTGATCCCGCTTGTCCTTCTGTCGGTGGGCGGTTCGATCTTCATGTTCGCCCAGCTGCCCGGCGAGCTGACGCCGGACGAGGATCGCGGCAGCTTCTTCGGCCGGTTCTCGGCCCAGGAAGGCGCCAGCTTCGAGTTTACGTCCGAGCAGGCCCTGATCGTGGAAGATACGATCATGGACTATGTCGAAGGCGGCGAGCTGCGCCGGCTTCTGGTGGCTGTGCCCGGATTTGGTGGCGGCGGCGGTGATTTCTCCAGCGGCATCGTGGTGGGGTCCATGGTTCCGCAGGGCGAGCGCCGCGCAGGCCAGGAAATCGTCAACGAGATCAACGGGCGCCTGGGTGAGCTGACGGGTGTGCGCGCGTTTGTGACCATGCGCGGCGGCCTGGGCGGCGGCGGTGGCGGCGATGACGTGTCCATCGTGATCCTGGGCCCGGAATACGACCAGCTCAACGCCGAGGCCGAGGCAATGATCGAGGCGATCCAGGCCGGCAATCCGAACCTGCAGCGCCCGCGCAAGAACTTTGAGCCCAATTCGCCGCGCCTCGTGGTGGAGATTGATCGCGAGCGCGCCGGCGCGCTGGGCGTGTCGGTGGCCGAAGTGGGCCGAACACTGCAGACCCATCTGGGTGCGCGCCGGGTCGGCCAGTTCATCGACCGGGGTGAAGCCTATAACGTGATCATGGAGAACCGCTCAGCCGACCGCTCCGGCGGCGGGGATCTGGAATCGCTCTATGTTCGCGCGCGCGGTGGCGAGCTGATCGCGCTGTCCAATCTGGTGTCCTTGCGTGAAACCGGTGAATCCTCCACCCGCAACCGGCTGAACCGCCAGCGCGCGGTGTCTGTTTCGGCCACGCTGGCCGAAGGCTACACGCTGGGTGAGGCCGTGGCCTGGCTGGACGGCTACGCCAACGACAATCTGCCCAATGACATGAGCACGCAATACACCGGCTCGGCGCGCGATTTCCTGGATTCCAACAACGCGATCCTGTTCGCCTTCGCCATGGCGCTCCTGATCGTGTTCCTGGTGCTGGCCGCCCAGTTTGAAAGCTTCATCCAGCCAGCGGTGATCATGCTCACCGTGCCGCTGGCCGTGGCGGGCGGATTGTTCGGCCTGTACATGGCCGGGTCATCGCTGAACATCTATTCGCAGATCGGATTGATCATCCTGATCGGTCTGGCGGCCAAGAACGGCATTCTGATCGTGGAGTTTGCCAATCAGGTGCGCGACGAGGGCAAAAGTGTGCTGGACGCGACGCTGGAGTCGGCCGGAACACGCTTCCGCCCGATCCTGATGACCGGCATCTCGACCGCTATCGGTGCCCTGCCGCTGATGCTGGCCAGCGGGCCGGGATCGGAGAACCGGGTGACCATCGGGGTGGTGATCTTCACCGGCGTGATGGTGGCAACCCTGTTCACCCTGTTCGTGGTGCCGGCGGTCTATGCTTCGGTGGGCCGCTTCACCAAGACCCCCAACTGGGTGTCGCGCCAGCTGGCGAAGGAACAGGACAAGGCGCTGGCCCCGGGCAGCGCGGCCCCCGCCGAATAGGGGCAGCGCCCTAACCGAACGCCTGACGCCACAGGAAGATCACCACCACGCCCTGGAACAGGAGCGGGATGGCAAGACCCAGCGCGCCTGCGGCGGCCGCGAACAGCATTAGCAGGCTGCGCGGCAGGCGCATCGCGTTGGCCTTAAGGCGCTCGGCCGGTGTCGCATAGGGCGAGCGCACGATCTCGTCGAGATCATCAAAGCCGCCGCGCGTCAGCAGGATGGCGATCCAGACCAGCGCCGCGATGGCGATCCCGGCGCAGATGATCAGCCAGGTGCGATAGGCACCCGCTTGCGTGAACTCATTCCAGTCAACTTCGATGCCCCAGAGGTCCATCGCGCGTCCTTTTTGCGGCGAGACGCGTCAGCCCTCGGCCCAGCGCAACATCGCCTCGATCCCCGCCACCACGCGCGGAGCATGGCGCGTCACGAAGTCCGCGTCGAGGCTCTCGCCGGCGGCCAGCGCATTGAGCGCTGCTTCGCCATCGAAATCCACGAATGCGAGGCGCAGTGACAACTCGCCTTCAGGACGGCCAAAGGCGGAGCCGGGCAGGGTGGCGGTCCCGGTCTCCTCCAGCAGGCGCTCGCACAGGGCCTCGCTGGTGGTGATCCCGCGCGCGGCCAGCCGCGCGCGCAGCGCCTCGAAATTGGGGAAGGCGTAGAAGCCGCCGCGGATCGGGTTCACGGCTGCGCCCGCGCGGGTCAGGCGCTCGGACACGTAGCTGGCCAGTGCTGCCAGGATCGCTCGGCAGCGCTCCAGATAGAGCTCGATCTCGGGCCCGCCCTCGAACCCGGCGATGGCGGCGTGCTGGATGGGTGCCGAGACCGAGGTGTAGGTTTCACTCGCCGCCGCCGACATGCCCTTGCGCAGCCAGGCCAGCGCCTTGGGGAAGGCGAAGAAGCCGAGGCGCCAGCCGCCCGCTCCGGCCCATTTGGACAGGCCGTCGGAGATGATGGTGCCACCGCGATACTCGCGCGCCATGGAATGGTGCTGGCCATCGAACTGAACCCCGCCATAGATTTCGTCCGACAACAGCAGGAGCCGGTGATCATGGGCGGCGGCGGCGATGTCACGCAGCGCCTCGCGGGTATAGGCGGTGCCGGTGGGATTGCCGGGCGAGTTGAGGATCAACAGGCGCGGACGCTCCGGGTCCGGGGCGCAGATGGCGCGCAGGGATTTGGCGGTGACGCCGAGCCCGGTTTCGGGATCGGTGGGCAGCCAGGTGATCGGCCGGCCCAGAATGCGCGCCTGGGGCGCGTAGCTGACCCAGCTGGGCGTGGGGATCAGCAAATCGCCGTAATAGACCATCTGCAACAGGAACATGAGTTCCTTGGTGCCCGGCCCGATGAGAATGTCTTCCGCGTCGAAATCCAGCCCCTGGGTGCGCTTGAGATAGCTGCAGATCGCCGTGCGCAGGGACGGCAGTCCTTGAACGGGCAGGTAATCTTTCTCGTGCGCGTGGGCACGCAGGCGGCGCTGCATCACATCGGGCACCGGGAAGGGCGACTGGCCCAGACCCAGGCGGGAGATCTGGCGGCCTTGCGCCTGCAGTGCGGCAGAGCGCTCATTGATAGCCAGCGTGGCCGACAGGCCAAGCCCGCGGACGTTGAGATTGAGCTGGACACTCGGCGAAACCGTCTCAAGTCCGGGGGCCGCGGAGATCGGGTCAGGCATGGGTAGGGATCAGTCCGGCTGCTTCAGGCCATGGGCGAAGAGTTGGGTGAGATCGGAAAAGAACACACCCATATCGAGCGGGCGCGCCGCGTCACCTTTGAGGAGCCGCTGGTGCAGGACAGCGATGAGCACCGGCGCATAGAGCGCCAGTGCGGCGTGGCGTACCGCATCGCCGCGCGTGCCTTCGGGATCGAGGCTGGGTGCCAGGCGCGACTCGATGGCTCTGAGCGAAGGCTCGATAATGGTGTCGAGATAGGCGCGGGCCACCAACGGATCATGGATGGATTCCACCAGCGCGAAGGCGTGCGCCTGGGCGAACTGGTCGGTGTCCGCGCCTTCCAGCGCCATGTCGCCATAGCCGCTGACGGCCGCTTCCAGGCTCTTCTGCGGCTGCGCGCAGCGCTCAAGCCAGTCGCGCGCGCCGTCAGCGAACAGCGCGATAATGGCGATCACCACGCCCTGACGGTCATTGAAATAGTGGCGCAAGGTCGGCTCGGACACGCCGGCCCGGATGGCGAACTGGCGCAGGCTTACCGGCGCAGACCGGTCGGCCACGGCGGTGCGTGCGAGGATGTGGAGCAGTTCGGTCTTGCGATCGCTGACGCCGCGGTCGGCCCGCGCTGCAGTTGCTGCCATGACGGCCCCCTGATGTATCGTGTGCGCGCCGCCCGCCGCCCCGGAGGCGGAATCAGCGCGGGTCTGATCGGTTACTCTAGGCCGCACGGGACAAGAGGTCACCTTTGAGGGACGGTTCGGGCCGCCCGGCGCAAAATCCGCATGCATCTGCCTTGTCATGAGCAAACACTATTGCATATACAATACACGAGCCACGATAGCGTGGCGCACTCGCCCGCATGCGGGCTTCAATGAGGGAGGATCCCGATGAGCATCGTCACCCGACTGGCCAGCGCGCTCGCCTTGAGCGCCGGTGTCGCCGGCGTCAGCGCCGCCCCGGCGCTTGCCCAGGCCTATGTGTCCGGCTCGGCCGGCTTCAATCTTCAGAGCGACAGCTCGAATTCCGGCGCGTTCACGCGCGATTTCGTCACCGGCGATGGCGTGGCCGTACCGCCCGGCGTCACCTTGCCATCGGGCACAGAGGCAGGCTGGACCACAGAGTTTGATACCGGCCTGTTCGTGGCGGGTGCAGCAGGTTTCCGGTTCAGCGAGAACCTGCGCCTTGAGGCCGAGATTTCCTGGCTCAGCGCGGACGTGGACACCCACCGTGACGTGCAGGCGGGTGGCAATGCGCTGGGCGCGGCTGACGCCGCAGTGCTGATCACCGGGTCTGCGCCGCTGGGTGTGACTGTTGCCGATCTGGTCGCAGACGGCCGCGGCGATGTGCGCTCGCTGGGCTATGCGATCAACGGCTATTACGATTTCCCGATCCCGGATACGGACTTTGCCCTTTATGCTGGCATCGGTCTGGGCCTGTCCGAGCTGCAGGTAGACTACCGCCCGTCGGATGTCGGCATCATTGATGACACCAAAATGGTGGCGTTCTGGCAGGTGATGGCGGGCGGGTCGTTCGACATCGCGCGCAATACCGCGCTGTTCGCAGGCTACCGCTACCGCCGTCACAACGAGGCGGATGTGCAGTCCTCGTTGATCCCGGCCAATCTGAACGTCGAGGCACGCAGCCACATCCTCGAAGCCGGGGTGCGGTTCACCTTCTAGCCCCCTGTCCCCTGTGAACCGGACAACCGGCCCAGAGAGCGCCCTGCAGATGTGCCCCATCTGCAGGGCGTTTTCTTGTGCTTGCAGGCCAAGCGCGCCTATCGTGCGCCGCAACGCAAACAATGCTCGCAATATGAGGAGACCGCCCATGCGCGCCCTGGTCTGCAAGGACTTCGCACCCTATCAGCAGCTGACCGTGGAGGATGTGGCCGAGCCTGCTCTGCCGGCAGGCTTCGTCATGCTGGACGTGAAGGCGGCGGGGGTGAACTTCCCCGACATCCTTCTGGTCGAGGGCAAGTATCAGATGAAGCCCGAACTGCCCTTCATCCCCGGCATGGAGGCGGCGGGCGTCGTCAGCGCCGTGGGCGAAGGCGTCACCGGTATCAAGACCGGCGACCGGGTGATCGCCGCGACCATGCTGGGCGCGTTTGCCGAGAAAGTGCCGGTGCATGCCAGCCAGGTCGTGCCCATGCCCGCCTCCATGAGCTTTGACGAGGGTGCGGCACTGACCACCATCTATGGCACGAGCTGGCACGCGCTGAAGGACCGCGCGAAGCTGAAAGCCGGTGAAAGCGTGCTGGTGCTGGGCGCGGCAGGCGGGGTGGGGATCGCCACGGTGCAGCTGGCCAAGGCGGCGGGCGCACGGGTGATCGCGGCAGCCAGTTCGGATGAGAAGCTGGCTTTCTGCCGCGAAAACGGTGCCGACGAGACGATCAACTACTCAACCGAGGACCTCAAGGCGCGGGTCAAGGAGTTGACGGGCGGCAAGGGCGTGGACGTGGTCTATGATCCCGTCGGCGGCGATCTGGCCGAGGCGGCACTGCGTGCGTCTGGCTGGGATGCGCGCTATCTGGTCATCGGTTTTGCATCCGGGCCGATCCCGAAAATCCCGCTCAATCTGGCTCTTCTGAACAGCCGCAATATCCTGGGCGTGTTCTGGGGGGCCTGGGCCGGGCGCTTCCCGCGCGAAAACGCGGGCAATATCAAGGAAATCTTCGACATGTTCGAAGCCGGCAAGGTCCGCCCGCCGGTGTCGGCGGGCTATCAGCTGGCCGATTACGCAAAGGCATTCGAGGACCTGCTGGAGCGCCGGGTGCGGGGCAAGGTCGTGCTGAACCCCTGAGGCGCTCCCCCCCGCTTTGCCAGCAATCTAGAGCAGCCGGGGGCGGGGGCGTTCACCGCGGATATGAACCGTCTCAACATCGGAGAACTCCGATGGCGGGACGTAGTCGCGGCGGAACCAGGGATATTGGGCGGAGTCGAAAATCTCGCGCAGCCAGTCGATGACCTTGCGCGTGCGCGTCACCCGGCGTTGGTCGGGGTGATAGACCATCCACAGCGTGATCGGCACTTGCAGCTCCAGATCCAGGTGGATCAGGGTGGGCTCCACACGCGCAGCGTAGGTCGGCAGGAGTGAAATCACGCCGCCGGACTTGACCGCCTCGATCAGCACGATGGCACTGTCGGTGGTCAGGGACGGGTTCATCATCTGCTTGATGGCGGCCGCTTCGCGCGGCCAGTGCGTCTGTTGCTCGCGGTAGCTGACAATATCGGCTGTGCGGTGATTGAGCACATCCGCCAGTCCTTTGGGCGGGCCGTAAGTATCAAGATAGTGCCGGGACGCAAACGGAACGTAGTGCAAAGTGGCCAATTCTGTGGCCACATGGCTCATCCGTTTCGATTCGGACATCTGAAGAACGATGTCGGACTGGTCGATAGAGGATTCGCCCTCCGTGCGTGTGCTGATTTCAAGTGAAATGTTCGGATTGGCTTCAACAAAGCTGGTGAGATGACGCGCCAGCCAATAGCCTGCCACGCCTTCCGGGGCGGTCAGGCGCACCCGGCCGGCGTCTGCGCGGTCTGCCTGGTGGGCGATGCGTTCAATGTCCCCGGCCGTGCTCTGCATGATCTGGACCTGTGTCCAGATGCGTTCGCCCACATCGGTGAGCTCGATGCCTTCGGCGAGGCGGGTGACCAGCTTGGCACCAATGCGCGTTTCCAGCTGGTCGAGACGCCGGCTGACGGTCGGCTGGCCGATGCCCATCTTGCGCGCCGCCCCGCTCATGGATCCGGCCGCCACCAGCGCATGGAAAATGCGCAAATCATCCCAGTCGAATACAGGCGCTTTGCCAGTCATCAGATCAACCTAAGCGTTTTTTGCATGGGGGGCATTCCGCAATCGCAGAGGCGCAATCCGCGCCGCATTGGTAAACAAAGGCTTAACTAGGACCGGGGATGTTATGCGAGATGAGTGTATGCTCTCCAGCGCCGAAGGGCCAGATGCCCTGCGGACAAGACGGCTGCTTGCCGTGCTGGCAGAGCATGCCTTCACGCCATCGCAGTGTCTGGACGATATTCGCGCCGCGCTAGAACTGGGTGCGAGCGCCCTGGGCGGGGAGCTGGTCACAGCCGAAACCGTCGCGGCCTGCGAGGCGCGCACTCGGCGCTGCTTTTTCATCCGCCATGGGGAGGCGGGTGCCGCCGACGGTTTCATCGCCCTGCTCTACCTCAATGATGCCGGTTATCAGGCGCTGATGTATGGCCGGTTCCGGCCTGACGAGCCTGATATGGGCCATCTGGCGGCACCTCACGAACGCGCCCAGGCGATCTATGTCTGGTGCCTGGCGGGCCGGGAGGCGGACGACAAGCGCGCTGTGGTGCGCGCCGTTACCGAGGCGCGCCGCGAGGCCTTCCCTGACATTGCGCTGTTCGCCCGCCCGGTCAGCCGGGAAGGACGCATGATGACAGCGGCGCTGGACGCGCCGTCCGCCGGTGCCGCCTGGCTGGGCTGGGTGCCGGCCAACTATAAACCGGGAAAGGGGAGCTGAGATGGACGGTACGCCGCTCTCCGAGTTCGAACCGCCCGTGATCGTACGCGTTGCGCGCACCATGGATGATATCCAGCGCGTCGCTGTGGTGCGTGCGCTGGTCTACATGTCCGAGCAGGCCTGCCCGTATGAGGAAGAGTTCGACGGGAATGATCTGTCCGGCGCGACCCACCTGATCGCTGAAGCCGGGACCGAGCCGCTGGGCTGCCTGCGCCTGCGCTGGTTTGCCGATTTTGCGAAGGTGGAGCGGGTGTGCGTGCGTCCGGGCCACCGTCAGGGCCGGGTGGCACGCACGCTGATGACTGACGCCATCCAGCTCATCCGCCGGAAAGGTTACCGGCGCTTTGTCGGTCACGTGCAACAGCACCTCATCCCATACTGGAAGCGCTATGGCTTCATTCACCGGGCCGAGCGCGGTGTGTTCGTATTCTCAGACAGGGCCTATGCCGAAATGGAAGGGCGCTACGAGCCGCTGGCCAATGCGCTGAATATTGACAGCAACCCGCTGGTTCTGGATCGTCCTGAAGGGGCGTGGGACCGTCCCGGACCGTTGGACAAATCGGTGCAGCGCGGCGTGGCACCTGACCAGTTCAACCGGCGGCCCGCGCCGGCTGCGCAGAGCGCGGGTGACACGGCAATCACGCAGAACGCGCAAGAAAAGGCTGACTGACATGATGCCAGGGACCCCGGTTTTGCTGTGCCTCGATCTGCAACAGGAATTTGTGACGCCAGGACGGCCGTGGTCAGACCCGGACGGCACCGAGATCGCGCTCACTTGCGCGCGCATCATCGAGGCGGCCCGTACGGCAGGCTGGTCGCTGGTGCATGCCCAGCTTCACCAGGGCGCGCCGATGATCGCCGGCCACGGCCTCACCCAGCCCATTCCCGGATGTGAGCCGCGCCCGGGCGAGGTGCTGCTGCGCCGCGCGGGTGTGTCGGCCTACGCGCACCCGGATCTCGATGGCATTCTGGAGGGCGGTGACCCGGTGTCGGCTTTCGTGATCGGCTTCTCGGCACCCATGTCCATGACCGCGACCCTGTTTGACGCCGCTGACCGCGTCCATGCCCTCAGCCTGATCGAGGAAGCCATAGGGGCGGCCGATGTGGGCGAATGGGGAGCCGAACACACACGCGCCCTGTGCCTGGACACCGCCCGCAAGATGCACCGCGCGGTGCGGCTGAGCGATGTGAAGGGGCTGGACATGCCGGCCGTAACGGCGCCGGGCGGGTGCCGCATCGCCTGAGATTGTCCCGCCGCAAGGCAGGCGCGGCTTGCCTTGACGCGCGCGGAGTGGTCGTCTGACCGGGACAGACAACTCGGGAGACAGTCATGATCCGCCGCCATCTGACCATTGCACTTACCTCAGCCATCACCGCCGCCAGCCTTGCGGGGGCGGGTGCCGCTTGCGCACAGGACGCAGAAGAGGCCGCCGCATCCCGTCCCGCCTGGGCTCTGGTGCTGCATGGCGGTGCCGGTGTCATCGAGCGCGGTGCCATGGACGCCGAGACTGAAGCGGCCTATCGCAGCGCGCTTGGCGATGTGCTGGCGCTGGGCGCCTCCATGCTGGAAGCCGGTGCGCCGGCAATGGACGTGGTGGAGGCCATGATCCAGGTGCTGGAGGATGATCCTCTGTTCAATGCCGGGCGCGGGGCAGTCTTCACCTCGGAGGGACGCATCGAGCACGACGCCTCGGTGATGCGCGCCTCGGACATGCAGGCTGGTGCCATAGCGGGCGTGCAGGGCGTGCGCCATCCGATCTCGCTGGCGCGCGCCGTGATGGAGGACAGCCCTCACGTGATGCTGCAGGGGCCTGGTGCCGAAGCCTTCGCTGACGCGCAAGGGTTGGAGCGTATCGACGAGAGCTATTTCTTTACCGAGCGGCGCTGGCGTGCCCTGGAGCGTCAGGTCCAGGCTCTGGGCCTGCCCGTGCCGCCGCGCCCTGACGGGGCACCCGACCCCGAGCCGGTGCGCGAGGGATTGCTGGAGCAGATGGATCGTGAGCACCGCTTCGGCACGGTGGGCGTGGTTGCGCTGGACCGCTCCGGCGAGATGGTGGCGGGCACGTCTACCGGCGGCACAACGGCCAAGCGCTGGGGCCGGGTCGGCGATTCGCCGGTCATTGGCGCAGGCACCTATGCCGGCAGCGATTGCGGGGTCTCGGCGACGGGCACGGGCGAGTATTTCATCCGCCTGTCGGTCGCAGCCCGTATCTGCGCGCGTATCGAACTGGCCGGCGAAGACGGGCAGAGCGCCGCAGACACAGTCATCCAGGATGAACTTACCGCCATGGGCGGTGATGGCGGGGTGGTGATGCTCCATGCCGGCGCGCCGCTGTGGAGCTTCAACACCTCCGGCATGTACCGCGCCGCGCAGATCGCCGGCGGCGAACCGGTGGTCGCGATCTTCGAGGACGAGGGCTAGGCCAGGGCGGGCTCCGGGGCTTCCCCGCCGCGCATCAGCGCAGCGGGGAAGCCGTGTCTGCGCGCCCGCTGGCGCGTCTCAGCCCTATTGCACGAAGGCGCGCACATCACGCGCCAGCGCCTCGATGGAGGGCTGGTGCAGATACATCATGTGCCCGGCCTCGTAGTAGGTCAGCGTCACCCGCTCCCGGTCAAAGCCGGGACGGTTGAACACCAGCTCCACAGGATAGAAAGGCGTGGCCTGATCATACAGCCCGTTGGCGGCCAGGACGCGCAGATCCCGGTTCTGGCGCATGGCGCGTTCCAGCCACGGTGCGACATTGACGTAGGAATTGCTTCCGCCCGCCTCGCCCGCATCCCAGTTCCAGCTGGGAATGCCGCCCAGCGTCACGTAAGGCGTGGTGATCTCGACCCCCAGATTACGGGTGAAGTGGTCCAGCATCGCGGCGGTGTAGGCGCCATCAATGCCGTAGCCCGACGGATCGCCTTCCGGGCCTTCACGCACGGCGTCGGGCTCGATGCCGGTAAAGCGGGAATCGAACCGTCCCACCGACAGGCCCTGATCGCGCAGGAGCTCGGTGCGGAAGCGGTTGAGATTCACGCGCAAATTGGCCCGGGTCACATAGTCCGCCGACAAGCCGGTGAAGGCCGCATAGCGCGCAGCGATCTCGCGCTGGCGGGCTTGCGGCAAGGACTGGCCGCGCAGGATGGCGGGCAGGTATTCATCACCGGCGAACGTGCGCGCCTCGTCAAGGAAGCGTTCCCGGTCACCGCCCCAGGCGGCCTGGTCGACGCGGTCATGATACCAGGCGGTGGCTGCGAAGCCCGGAATCGCCGCGGCGAAGGCGATTTCATTGCCGGCATTGGTCCGGTTCAACGAGAAGTCCAGGATGGTTGAGACGAGCACCACGCCATTGATGGACACGTCATTCCAGCCCAACTCCATCTGGCGCATCAGCGCGCCGATCCTCGTGGTGCCATAGCTCTCGCCAATCAGGTATTTGGGCGAATTCCAGCGGCGGTGCTCGGCCAGCCAGCGGCGGATGAACTGACTGATGGCTTCGGCGTCTTCATTGACGCCCCAGAACTGCGAGCCTTCGGTATCGCCCAGCGTGCGGCTCCAGCCGGTGCCGACCGGATCGATGAATACCAGATCGGCGCGATCCAGCAGGGTTTCGGGGTTCTCGCGCACATCATAGGGCGCGGCACCGTCATCTTCCGCGTCCGAGGGCAGAACCACGCGCTGCGGCCCGAACACGCCCATGTGCAGCCAGAGCGATGCCGAGCCCGGCCCGCCATTGAAGATGAAGGCGACAGGGCGCGTGCGCGGATCGGTGACGCCCTCGCGCAGATAGGTGGTGTGGAAGATCGCGGCGGTCGGCGTATTGTCGGCGTCACGCAGGAACATCTCGCCCGCGATGGCGCGGTAGCGGATGCGCTGGCCATTGGCGGTAACCTGCCCCTGGCTCTCCCAGCTGCGCGGCTCGCTTTGCTGCGGCGTGCCCGCATCGTCTGCAGCGATAGCGGGCGCGGCGGCAAGCAGCACGGCACCCAGCGCCAAAATGGCGAAACGGATCATGGTCTTCCTCCCCAGGAGCTATCAAGTATTCCGTGGCGCAATGGAGACGCGATGGCCGGTCCGGTCAAGCGCCAGCCGGTCACGCTGGCGTGAGGGCGGACCGCCATCAACAGGCCGGCGGCGCTAGTTCAGGCGCTCTGCCACGCCGGGCACGCCGCCCTGCGCCGCCAGACCGGTCAGGTCATGGACCTCGCCCGACCAGGGCGTCAGCGGTGCCGAGCCCGCGATACCGATGAAGTAGTCGGTGATTTCGGCTGCCGGCCCACCATAGAAGAAGGGCAGAATGGGCGTGAGATAGCCGCTGACCGCGCTCAGCCGCGGGCCGCTTACATAGGGGCTGCCTTCGCCCGATATGCGGAAGGCCGCCACCCGCGCCTCGCCCATCGACGCTTTGAGATCATTGATGCCACGCATGCGATAGAGCAGCGGGACGTCATAATTGATTGGCAGGCCGACATAACTGGCACCGCTACCGCCCTGGAGGGGCTCCGGCAGGGCCTGTGCCGGCAGCATATTGACGCACTCATTGATGCACAGTGTGTTGAGCGCGGCGACCGAGCCTTCGAAAGCCCCGCCCTCGCCGTTGAGATACATGGCCAGGGTTGGCGCATCGTTCACGCTTGTCTTGCTGGAATGTCCGAGGCCCCAGAGGCCGTAGAAATGACGCTCCGGGTCCAGTGCCGCGACGGTCAGGGCGTGATTGACCATGTGGGTGTAGCGCGAGGCCCCTGCCTCGAATTCCAGCGCCCGGGCGCCCAGCTGCGCATTGAGCGCCTGAACCGCGCCGAAGCTGCCAAAGCCCGGCTCCGCACCCTCGGGGCGCTCGGCGCTGAGGGCGGCGAGGCGGTCAGCATCGCCCAGACGGTCAATGCCGACAAACCAGATCCGGCGCGCCTCGGGCAGGGCGGCGTTCAGCTCGCGCAGCCGCTGGAGCTTGGCGAAAAATTCCTGATTGGCCCATTGGGCGTCGATCTGGGCCCAGCCGTCGAACACGCCGCGCGCCGCTGTTTCATCGCCGGTTTCGAGATAGTGATTGAACGCCATGGCCTGATCGGGACCGAGCTCGGCCAGATAGGTGCGCGCCGGGCCTTCGCTGGCGAAATACGCCACCAGCGCCAGATCGATAGCCTGAACTGCGCGGAAGCCATGCATCTCGCCGAGTATGACGAAGCGGGCCTGGTGGACGCTGTCATCAAACCGGAAACCGGGCACCTCGGCGGTCAGGTCAATCCCGGTGCGGTGCGCGTTCAGCCAGGCGCGATGATCGCCGCCGCCAAACCGGTCCTGCAGGACCGGCCAGAATGGCAGCGCGATAACGCCCGTGATGATCAGCACAATGAGCAGGGCAATCGCGCCCAGCACTTTCAGGATAATCTTCATCGTCCCCCCCTCATGCGCCATCGGTGCCCCCTCGATGCACCACACAATAAGATGATGCAGGCAAGCGCTGGCGCGTTGCAAACGAAAGGTGGCGCGGCTAAGCCGGAAACGCAGCCCTGCATTCACCCAGCCAATGTCCGAAGCGCCATGACCCTGATCCTCGCCGACCCTGCAAAGACGCCCTTTCTCGCCGATCTTGAGGCGCGCGGGCTGCTGAGCGCGAAGACGCCGGAACTCACCGACGCGCTGATCGCGTCGGAGCGGCTGCCGCTCTATGTCGGGTTTGATCCGAGCGCGCCGAGCCTGCATGCGGGCAATCTGATCCCGCTTCTGGGCATGGACCGGTATCGCCGCCGGGGCGGGCAGGTGATCGTGCTGCTGGGCGGTGCCACCGGCATGATCGGCGATCCGTCAGGCAAGGACGCCGAGCGCAATCTGCAGGCTGAAGAGGCGGTGCTGGCCAATATCGACAGCCAGCGCAAGCAGTTCGAAGCGCTGTTCGCGGCTACTGACGGGCCGGCGCCGATCTTCGTGAACAATGCCGACTGGTATCGGGGCATGGACGTGATCGCCTTCCTGCGCGAGGTGGGCAAGCATTTCTCGGTCAATGCCATGCTGCAAAAGGACTCGGTGAAGAACCGCATCGAGAACCGTGAGCAGGGCATCAGCTTCACCGAATTCACCTACCAGCTTTTGCAGGGGTATGACTTTGTCCACCTGCACCGCACGTATGGCTGCCGCATCCAGATGGGCGGATCAGACCAGTGGGGCAATATTGTCGGCGGAGTCGATCTCCTGCGCCGCATGGACGGCGTGCAGGGTCATGCGATCACCTATTCCCTGCTGACCAATTCGGAAGGCAAGAAATACGGCAAGAGCGAAAAGGGCGCGGTCTGGCTCGATCCCGAGCTGACCAGCCCGTACGAGTTCTACCAGTTCTGGCTCAACTCCGCCGACGCCGACACGCCCAAATTCCTGGCGTGGCTGACCGATATTGATCTCGATTGCCTGGAAGAGCTCAAGAACGCCCCGGCCCATGAGCGCCGCCCGCAAAAGGCGCTGGCCGAACTGCTGACCGCGCGTGTGCATGGCGCGCGCGCAGCGGCCCTGGCCGAAGAGGCGAGCGCGGTGATCTTCTCTGGCAAGTCGGACAGTTTAAGCGGGGAGCTGATCGCCATGATCGCGCGCGCCGTGCCGACCCTCGAAGCAGACGAGGGACCCTGCCTGCTGATCGATGCGATGGTGGCCCTGGGCGCTGCAGCCTCAAAGGGCGAGGCGCGCCGGCTGATCGGGCAGAATGCGGTGTCAGCCAATGGCGTGAAACTGAACGAGGAAGGCGCTGACCTGCGTGATCACCGGGCTGGCGCGGGCGCCGTGGTGCTCTCGGTGGGCAAGGCCAAACGCTTCCTCGTCCGGTTCGATAGTCAATAGGCCGATAGGGGCCTGCAGGCTCTAGTAGGCTGGGCGCCAGACACCGTCCGCGCCCTGGCACATCAGGACTTGCGCGCCATTTCCAGCGCCCATGTGGCGGCACGCGGCACCGGGCCGCGGGGCGGAATAGCCGCTGCTGCCGGCGGTGGTGATGCGCGCCTGGGACTGGTGCTGAGGCTGGGGCTGATAGCCATAGTCCTCGCCGCCCAGAAGGCCGCCGGACGAACCGGCATAGGCGTCATAGCCGTAGCCGTAATCATCTCCCGCATAGCCGTCATAGCCGTCATAGCCGTAGCTCTGCTGGCTGTAGCCTTGCTGCTGGCCATAGGACTGCTGCTGGTAGCCGCCCTGATTATAGGGTTGCTGGTAAGCCTGCTGCCCGTAGCCGGTCTGATAGTGTCCGCCGGCGTGGCCGTAACCGCCGCGTTGACGCGGGAACTGATTGCAGTCGGTATTGCCAGTGATGGCGGCGCCGGCCAGAGCGCCGATGGCACCGCCGGCGATCACCGCCCCGGAATTCGACTGGTTGGAGCGCTGGGGCTGCTGGTAGCCGCCGCGATATCCGCCCCGGTGTCCGCCCCGGTATCCACGATGGCCGTAGCGCGGAGCCGGCGCGGTGTTGCGCGGCTTGGTGGCGTTATGGATTTGCGCACCCGCCACGGCACCCAGCAGGCCGCCCACCACAGCGCCGGTCACCGAGCGGTTTTGCTGTTGGCGTACGCACTGCTCGTAGGTCATCGAGGAGGTCTGATAACCGTGGGACTGGGCCGCGTAGTACTGGGCCGAGGCGTGGGGCGCCGCAAAGGCGGCCGCGGACACGGCGGCGAGGGATACGAGAGCGTATTTCATGTCGGTCTCCTTGGCTGACCGGGCGGAAGCGGGGCCTCCATCCGAAATCTTACCCAAACCCTAAGCGGTTGGCGATGAGCTTGAGATGAACGGCGCATGGACCTCTTGTTCATGCGGTCCGGCCAGACAAAAGCGGGCCCGGCGATCAGCCGGACCCGCTCTCCCGTCCCCGGACATGTCCCCCCGGACTGCCCGAGCGCTTATTGCAGGCGGGCGACCTGCCACCGGCCGTAGCCGTCGCGGCACATGCGCACCCGGTCATAGGCGACCTGGCCGTTGGGCATGAAAATCTCCGCGTCGCCCCAGCGGCACTGGCGCGAATTCCAGGTGTGGTAGTCACGGGCGTAAACCACACCGCGCACACCCGAATGCGGATTGTGCCAGTAGAAGGGATTGCCCGAGCTGAACGACTGGTGGACGCCATAGGTATAGTGGCCCCGGTCGCAATCATTCAGCGTGGCACCAATGCCCGCACCCAGAAGGCCGCCGCCCAGATAGCCATAGGCGTCGCCATCGCTGACCACCGCGCCGAACAGGGCACCGATCAGTGCCCCCGCGAGCACGGCATCGCCGCTGGGACGGCAGAAGCTGTCCACATAGTTGAAGGTGCGGCTGGAGTAATGGGTCTGGTAGCGCGTGTGGTAGCGCCAGTTATTGCGCACCGGATAGTGGTGGATGTGCCGGTACACGACCCGTGTGCGCGGCGCGTGATGGTGCACCGTGCGGTGGCGCGGCGCCTGGTATTGCGGATGGCGCGGCGGCGCATAGTGGCGCTGGGGGTGGCGCTGCTGCTGATAGTGGCGCTGCGGCGCACGCGCGCTGTAGTGGCCGCCGCGATGCTGCTGTCCCGCATGGTGGGGACGGCGGTCCCCGCGATACGGGTTGGAGCGATCCGGTCCGCGGCCCTGATGGACCTGCGGATTGCGGCGATTGTCCCACTGATCGCGGCCTTGCCCGCCGCGGGCGTGCTGCCGGCGGTCATGGTCGCCCTGAACGCCGCGGCGGTCGCGGTGATCGGGTGCCCGCCCCTGCGGGCCGCGCGGGGGCTGATTGACGACGGCCTGTTGCGGGCCACCACGCTGGCCCTGCCATTGGCCGCGGTCGTGGCCCTGCCATTGGCCGCGGTCGCGGCCCTGCCACTGGCCCCGGTCGCGGCCCTGATAGGCCTGCGGGCGCTGGGCACCCGGCGGCTGATTGCGCATCTGGGGATCGCGGCTGCCGCGGTCGGGGCGATGCGCCCCGCGGTCGGGACGGTGCGCACCCTGCAGCTGCTGGCGCGGCGGTGGTGCGGGCCGGTCAGCGCGGCGCTCCGGGCGGCGGGCCGCGTCACCGCGGTGTTCCTGGCGCGCACCCCGACGGTCACCGCTCTGCTCGCGGCGATGCTCCTGACGGGCCCCGCGGCGCTCGCCGCGATCACGCTCCTGAGCCGCGCTGGCGGCCTGGGCGGAGATGTGGACGGAAGGAACCGCTAGAAGATCGGGCGCAGTAGCAAGGATCGCCGCCAGCGCCGTTGCTGCGAAGAGCTTGGTCATCATCGCGCAGGGCCTTTCTGTTCAGGCGCCGGGACAGGCTCCGGCTGATTAACACACGTTAAGGATCGCGACCTGACCCGAACATGAACGCGACAGTCATGTGACGTGTTCCATGGCTTGACCGGCGCGCCCGCCAGCGTCAGACACCGCGCCATGACCCGCAGACGCAAACCCGCCCCCGCGCCCCGGCGCCTGACCCTGACCGCCGAGAGCCTGGGCGCGCGCGGCGACGCCGTTTTGCCCGGGCCTGTCTACGCCCCCGGCCTTCTGCCCGGCGAAAGCGCCGAGCTGGAGGTGCGCGGCGAGCGCGGGCGCGTGCTGCGCCGGCTGAGCGACTCCCCGGACCGCGTGACGCCCGCGTGCCCGGTGGCCGAACGCTGCGGCGGCTGCTCTGTGCAGCACATGGAGCTTGGCGCCTATCGCGCGTGGAAGCGGGGCCTGGTGGCGGAGGCGCTGCAGCGCGCCGGTGTCAGGGCCGAGGTCGGAGAGCTGATCGACGCCCATGGCGAGGGGCGCCGGCGGGCGACCTTTCACGCCATGAATTCAGGCGGGCGGTTGGTGTTCGGCTTCATGGAGCGGGCGGGCGACCAGATCGTCGACCTTCATGACTGCCCGGTCTCCCACGCCGCTATCCGCGCCGCCATCCCCGCCCTGCGCAAGCTTGCGAAGGCCGCCGCTCACCCCAAGCGAAAGCTGGAGATCGCCGTGGCGGCCAGTGATAGCGGCCTCGATGTGGCGCTGACGGGGGCGGACAAGCTCGATCTCACCATGCGGGAAAGCGCGGCGGATAGCGCGGGGATAAATGGCTGGGCGCGGGTGACAATCAACGCCGATCCGGTGTTCAAAATCGCCGATCCGGTGTTCAAAACCGGCTCTGTGGAGTTGTCACCGCCGCCTGGCGGGTTCCTGCAGGCGACGGCGGCGGGCGAGGCGGTGCTGGCGGGGATCGTGATGGCGGCGGCGCAGGGCACCACGCGCGTCATCGACCTCTATGCCGGGTCGGGTGCCTTCGCCCTGCGCCTCGCCGCGCATGCGCCGGTGCTGGCGGTGGAGGGTGAGGCCGGGCCGCTCAATGCCCTGAACCATGCCGCCCGGCGCACGCCGGGGCTGAAACCCGTCGACGCCAAGGTGCGCGACCTGGCGCTGGAGCCGCTGAGCGTCAATGAGCTGGCCGGCGCCGATCTCGTCGTCCTGGACCCGCCGCGCGCGGGCGCCCGGACCCAGTGCGAGGCCCTGTCCGACAGCGCGGTTCCGGTCATCGTCTCCATCTCCTGCAACCCGGCCACCTTCGCCCGCGACGCCGCCATCCTGATCGAAGGCGGCTATCTGATGGGCCCCGTCACCCCCGTCGACCAGTTCGCCTGGACCGGCCATGTGGAAGTGGCGGCGGTGTTCAAGAGGCGGTCAGCCGTTTAGCGCCCCCACCAGATACGGCAGGCTGATATCCATGCGGTAGTCGATGCCCGAATGGTCGTCGGGGAATTCCTGGTACTCGTGGGGCACGCCCAGCGCGTCGAGGCGGCGGTGGAGGCGGCGGGCGCCGTAGACCAGGTCGTACTGGTCCACATCGCCGCAATCGATGAACAGGCCCTTGAGTTGTTTGAGGGCGCTGTGATGGCGCTCCACCAGGGTGAGCGGGTCCCAGGCGAGCCAGTTGGCCCAGAGCTCCTCGATACGCTCGCACGTGTCGTGGGTGACGGGCAGGCGCACGCCGAAAGGCTGTGACGGGTCGGGGTCGTAGGTGGCGGCCATGGCCAGCGTCATCAGGACGTGGATGTCGGACCCGGCGGGTTTCACGCTGGCCTCGAACGCCTCCATGAAGCCTTGCACCCCGCCCTTTTTGGCCAGCGCCCGCAGCACGGACGGAAACTCGCGCCCATAGCACAGCTCGAACGCCATATCGCCTGAATGACAGGCCGCGGCCGCCCAGAAATCGGCATGCAGCAGGGCGTGGACGATGGCACCATAGCCGCCCGAGCTCTTGCCGAACACGGCCCGGCGCCCGGCGCCGCCGCAATTAAAACGCGCCTCCACGGCCGGGGTGAATTCGGTGATCAGAATATCCTCCCACGGCCCCATGACCGAGGAGTTGATGTACTGATTGCCGCCCAGGCGCGTGAAGCAGTCGGGGAATGCCACCACCGCCGGGGCCATGACGCCCGAGCCGATCAGCCGGTCGAGGCGTTCAGGGACGTTTTCGCCGAAATTCTTCCACGCCGTGTGCGACAACCCGCTGCCGGTATAGCCGGTCAGGTCCACCAGAAGCGGCAGGCCCGCCCCGTCAGACCCGTGGGGTGTATAGACATCGATGGCGCGCGACGTGGGATCGCCGAGGAAATTGTCTTTCAGCAGCGCGCTGTCCAGATGGATGCGGGTGAGGGTTCCGGCGGGGTGATTGTGGCGGGCGGTCATGAGGCCTCCTTCAGGCGGGACGGCGGCTGCGAAAGGCAGCGGCCAGCGTGCCATCGTCCAGATAATCAAGCTCTCCCCCCACCGGCACGCCGCGCGCCAGCGAGGTGAGGGCGACGCCAGTACCGGCCAGCTTGTCGGCGAGGAAATGGGCGGTGGTCTGGCCGTCCACCGTGGCGTTGAGGGCGAGGATGATTTCATGGATCTCGCCCGAGCGCGCGCGCTCGATCAGGCGGGCGATGTTGAGCTCGTCCGGCCCGATGCCGTCAATCGCTGACAGGACGCCGCCCAGCACGTGATAGCGGCCCTTGAAGGCGCTGGCGCGCTCCAGCGCCCACAGATCGCTCACCGTCTCCACCACGCAGATCACGCCCGGCTCGCGGCGCGGATCGCGGCACACCGTGCACGGATCGGCCACATCGAGATTGCCGCAGATGGAGCACGGCTTCACCTTCGCGGCGGTTTCGGCCAGCGCCTCCGCCAGCGGCAGCATGACCGTGTCGCGCTTTTGCAGCATTTGCAGCGCCGCGCGCCGCGCAGAGCGCGGGCCGAGCCCCGGCAGCTTGGCGAGCAGCTGGATCAGGCGTTCGATTTCAGGTCCGGCCGCCGCCATGGGGCTTGCTCTCCGCAGGGAGGATGATTCGGTTGATGGCACTGTAGCGCGGGGCGGGCGTGGGCGCCGCACTGGCGGCGCCCGCCTTTTTGTTTTCCCGGCTGCCTGAAGGGCAAGCCGGGACCCATCCACCGACATCTTCTACGGGCGCGCAGGCTGAGATGGCGCGGGATGGGTCCCGGGTCTCCCCCGGATCAAGTCCGGGGTCGCCCGGGAAGGCAGGTTGGTGTGACAAGGGCCCCCTCTGCTTTCCCCCCTTCGCACGCGCAGCATGCGCTTCGCACCGGCCCGCGCGGTTGCCAAATCCGCCCCGTAGGGCTACCTCGCCCGCGCAAACGCCTTGCGGGGCAAGAAGAAACGTACGGACAATCCATGTCGAACGGACAGTCGCGCTTTCATGTGCCCACGCCGCCCTTTCGTCCCGGGGATGCGCCCGATTTCAGCTATCTGAACCTGCCCAAGGCGGGGACGGCCAAGCGCCCCGAGGCGCTGGCGTCCTGGCGCGAGACCAGCGATCTCGCGACAGGTCTGGTAGGTGTGCTGGACCATAACCACCAGGCGGTGGGCGAGTGGGACCCCAGGCTGAGCCCGGAGCTCCTGCGCGAAGGTCTGTCGCACATGGTGCTGACGCGCATCTATGACGAGCGCATGCTCAAGCTGCAGCGCCAGGGCAAGATGAGCTTCTACATGAAGTCCACCGGCGAGGAGGCCGTCGCCGTGGCCGCCGCCATGGCCCTGCGCCCCAATGACATGGTGTTCCCCAGCTATCGCCAGCAGGGCATCTTGTTCGCGCGCGGGCGCAATATCGTCGACATGATGTGCCACTGCATCTCCAACAGCCGCGACAATCTCAAGGGCCGCCAGCTGCCGGTTCACTATGCCTGGGCCGAAGGCAATTTCTTCACGATCTCGGGCAATCTGGGCACGCAGTTTCCACAGGCCGTCGGCTATGCCATGGCCTGCGCCTACAAGGGCGAGGACCGGGTTGCGGCGAGCTGGATCGGTGATGGCACCACGGCCGAGGGCGATTTCCACGGCGCGCTGACGCTGGCGTCCACCTATCGCGCGCCGGTGATCCTGAATGTGGTCAATAATCAGTGGGCCATTTCCAGCCACCAGAATATCGCGCTGGGCGACGCGCCGACTTTCGCGTCCAAGGGGCTGGGCTATGGGATCGCCTCGCTGCGCGTGGACGGCAATGACTTCCTGGCGGTGTATGCGGCCACGCAATGGGCTGCCGAGCGCGCGCGCAAGGGCGGCGGGGCGACGCTGATCGAGATGTTCACCTACCGCGCCGACGCCCACTCCACGTCGGATGATCCTTCCAAATACCGGCCCAAGACCGAAGCCGGCGTCTGGCCGCTGGGCGATCCCGTCGAGCGGCTCAAGCAGCACCTGATCGGCAAGGGCGAGTGGGACGAGACCCGCCACGACACGCTGGTGGAGGCGATGACCACGCTGGTGGTCAAATCCTACAAAGAGGCCGAAAGCCACGGCACGCTGCATGATGGCCCGCTTTCGCCCACTGAAAGCATTTTCGAGGACGTGTACGCGCGCCCCGACTGGCGCCTGCGCCGCCAGCGCCAGGATCTGGGGGTCTAGTCATGCCAGCGATGAACATTATTCAGGCGCTGAACTCGGCGATGGACGTGCTGCTGGACACCGATCCGGACGTCATCATCTTCGGCGAGGATGCGGGCTATTTCGGCGGCGTGTTCAAGGCGACCGACGGACTGCAGGCGAAATACGGCCTGGACCGCGTGTTTGATGCGCCGATCAACGAGGCGGCGATTGCGGCCATGGCCATCGGCATGGCGGCGCGGGGGCTGAAACCCATCGCGGAGATCCAGTTCGCTGATTATATCTTTCCCGCCATTGACCAGATCGTGTCGGAGATGAGCCGCATCCGCTATCGCTCGGCGGGGCAGTTCACTGCCGGATGCGTGATGCGCAGCCCCTGGGGTGGCGGCATTCGCGGCGGCCAGACCCATTCCATGAGCCCGGAAGCCTTCTTCACCCATGTGCCCGGCCTGCAGGTGGTGGTGCCGTCCAATCCCTATGACGCCAAGGGCCTGCTGATCGCGGCGGTGGAGAGCGGCGATCCGGTGATCTTCTTTGAACCCAAGCGCATCTATAACGGCCCGTATGACGGCGTGCCCGACAAGCCGCTCGCCTCCTGGGCGCGCCATCCCAAGGGCGAGGTGCCCGAAGGGCGCTACACGGTGGAGCTGGGCAAGGCCGAAGTGGTGCGCGAGGGGTCGGCCTGCACCCTGATCACCTATGGCACGCTGGTGCATGTGGCCGAGGCCGCGGCCGAGCATTCGGGCCTTGATGTGGAGATCATCGATCTCAAATCGCTGGTCCCTTACGATATCGAGACCATCGCCGCCTCGGTGAACAAGACAGGCCGCGTCGTGGTCGCCCAGGAAGCGCCGCGCACATCCGGCTTCGCGGCCGAGCTCGCCGCCCAGATCCAGGAAGAATGCTTCTACGCGCTGGAAGCGCCGATCTTCCGCCTGACGGGGTGGGACACGCCCTATCCCCACGCCCATGAATGGGCCTATTTCCCGACGCGCGACCGCATGATCCGCGCGCTGAAAACCGTCACGGAGGCCTGAAGCCATGGCCGAATACACCTACAAGCTGCCCGATGTCGGCGAGGGCGTGGTCGAGGCCGAGATCGTCGAATGGCACATCAAGGAAGGTGACAAGGTCGTTGAGGACCAGCACATCCTGGATGTGATGACAGACAAGGCGACGGTTGAAATCCCCTGCGCGGTCAATGGCGTGGTCAAAAAGATCGTTGGCGAGCCCGGCGAGGTGCTGGCCGTGGGCACGGTGATCCTGGTGATCGAGATCGACGGGACAGCGCCGACGCAAGAGGACACGCCGGCCCCGGCGAAGGATGACGCGAAGCCGGTCAAGGATGAGGCGAAAGCCGAACCCGCCGCCGCGCCGGCGCCAGTGGAGCGCACAGCCGAGCCTGCACCGGCTCCGGCGGCACCCAAGCCTGCCGCTATGCCCGCTGCCCCCTCACGTTCCTCCGGCGAGCGGGCGCTGGCCAGCCCCGCCGTGCGCCAGCGTGCGCTGGAGGCCGACATTGATCTGTCCGCCGTGCCGGGCTCCGGTCCGGCGGGACGGATCACCCATGATGATCTCGATGATTTCATCGCCTCGGGCGGGCGGCTTGCATCGCGCTCCGGCGCGGCCAGCGGGGGCCGTGCGCCGCGCACCGGCGTGGAGACCATCAAGGTGATCGGCCTGCGCCGCAAGATCGCCGAGAACATGGCGCTGGCCAAGCGCACCATCCCCCACATCGCCTATGTGGAGGAGATCGACCTGACGGCGCTGGAAGATTTGCGCGCCCATCTCAACGCGTCGCGCAAAGAGGGCCGCGAGAAGCTGACCCTCATCCCCTTCCTGGTCACGGCGCTGACCAAAGCGGTCGTGGACGTGCCCCAGGCCAACGCCCATTACGACACCGAGAACGCGGTGCTGACCCAGTATGAGGGCGTGCATTGCGGCATCGCGGCGGCTACGCCCAAGGGGCTGATGGTACCGGTGATCCGCCATGCCGAGGCGATGGACATCTGGCAGATCGCCGCCGAGGTGAAACGCCTGGCTGAAGCGGCGCGCACCGGCAAGGCGACGAAGGAGGAGCTGACCGGCTCCACCATCACCATCACCTCGCTGGGCGCCATGGGCGGCATCGTCACCACCCCGGTGATCAACCATCCCGAGACGGCGATCATCGGCGTCAACAAGATGCAGGTCCTGCCGCGCTATAACGCAGAGGGCCAGATCACGCCGCGCAAGATCATGAACCTCTCCTCCAGCTTCGATCACCGCATCGTCGACGGCTATGAGGCCGCCCGCCTGATCCAGGCGGTGAAAGCCTATCTGGAGCACCCCGCGACGCTGTTTATGGAGTAGGGGGGATCGCCCTTCGTTCTGCAATGGGCAGTGCCGCACCCCTCACCTTACCTCTCCCCTCTGAAGAGGGGAGAGGAGGCTTTGACGCCGGTTTTCTGACAAAAAAAGCAAGCGCCTGGCCCCACCGTAAAGATCGCGGCGTGGAGGCCCCCTCTCCCCCATGACCATGGGGGAGAGGTAAGGTGAGGGGGTGCGGGCGATCATTGTTCCCCCGCTTCCCCTTTCGCCCGCCAGCCTTCATGATCAGGCAGCGTCAAGCCGAACCCGGAGACACCCCATGCGTATCGCGCTCGCCGTTATCGTGATCCTGCTGGCCCTGACCGGTTGCGCCGAGCCTGTGGCGGGCGGGGTGCAGGCGGGGGCGCCGGGGTTTTTGTACGGGCTGGCCCATGGCTTCCTTCTGCCCTTCACCTTCATCGCCGGATTTTTCATCGAGGTGGCGGTCTACGCCTCGCCCAATAATGGCTGGCCCTATGATCTGGGCTTTCTGATCGGCGTGATGGTGTTCTTTGGCGGCTCGGCCGGGTCAGCACGGCGCTAGGGCTGGGGCTGCCGGGTTCCCCTTTGGGCGCTAAACGGCTAGATCGGGCGCGATATCCCTTTGAACCAAAAGGACGCCGCCATGTCTGAGCGCAAAACCCGCACCTGTCAGGTTCTTGTCGTGGGCGGCGGGCCGGGCGGATACCCGGCCGCGATCCGGGCGGGTCAGCTGGGGCTGGACACGGTGATCGTGGACAAGGCGGGGCTGGGCGGCACCTGCCTCAATCGTGGATGCATCCCGTCCAAGGCCTTTATTCACGCCGCGTCGAAATTTGAAGAGATGCGCCATCTGGCGGACAAGGCCGATATGGGCCTGTCGCTCAGCGCCGCGCCGCAGCTCGACATGGCCGGCTTGACCGCGTGGAAGGATTCCATCGTCAGCAAGCTCACCAAGGGCGTGGGCCAGCTTCTCAAAGCCGCCAAGGTCGAGGCGGTCAATGGCTGGGCGGTGTTCAAGAACGCCAAGACCTGCGTCGTGACGTTGGCTGATGGCGGAGAGCTGGAGATCACGGCCGAGCATGTGATTCTGGCCACGGGGTCGAAGGAAACCGAGCTGCCCTTCATGCCGTTTGGCGGGGCGGTGATCGGCTCGACTCAGGCGCTGGAGCTGACCGAGCTGCCGGAGAAACTGGTGGTGGTGGGCGGCGGCTATATCGGGCTGGAGCTGGGCATCGCGTTCCGCAAGCTGGGCAGCGCGGTGACGGTGGTCGAAGCGCTCGACCGCATCGTGCCGCTGTATGATGCCGAGCTGACGCGCCCGGTCACGATGTGGCTGAAGAAGAACAAGGTCGATCTCCACCTCAAATCCAAGGCCAAGGGCGTGGTGGAGGAGGGCGGCAAGACGGTCCTGGAGTTCGAGACCGAGAACGGCGAGATCCAGCGCATCGAAGCGGACAAAATCCTGGTGTCCGTGGGGCGCAAGCCCGTCACCGACGGCTGGGGGCTGGAGACCATGGGCGTCGACATGGACGGGCCGTTTGTGAAAATCGACGACCAGTGCCGCACCGCCATGCGCGGCGTCTACGCCATCGGCGATCTGACCGGCGAGCCGCTGCTGGCCCACAAGGCCACCGCGCAAGGCGAGGCTGTCGCCGAGATCATCGCCGGCCACAAGCGCCGCTTTGATCCCGCAGCGATCGCCGCCGTGTGCTTTACCGAGCCCGAGCTGGTGGGTGCCGGCCTGACCCCGGACGAGGCCAAGGCCAGGGGCGAAGAGGTGATCACGGGCAAATTCCCGCTGGCGGCGTCGGGCCGGGCGCTGACCATGGACGGCGGCGCCGATGGCGGCTTCGTGCGAGTCACCGCGCGCAAGAGCGATCATGTCATCCTGGGCATTCACGCTGTGGGCAAGCACGTGTCGGAGCTGTCGGGCGAGTTCGCCCTGGCGCTGGAGATGGGCGCGCGTCTGGAGGACATCGCGGGCACGATCCATGTCCACCCGACGCTGACGGAGGCCTTCGCCGAAAGTGCGCTGGCCGCCCTGGGCCACCCGATCCACATTTCAGCCTGAGCTTTTGTACAACCGGCCATGCGCCTGATGATCACGTCCAGCCGGGCGTGCGCGCCTATGTTGCAGTTTCGGCGACTGCGTTAAGTGAACAGCAATAGCTTCACCCTAAAGTGCCTCCTGTCCGGTCCCGGCGGGGGCAAATGACGCCTGTCTGGCCGGATATGGGCTGAACAGGGCCTGCGCTGGCGCGGGGTCCACAAAAAAACAGGTGGGTGTGATGATGAACAAGTTTTCTGCCGCCGCTGCGGCGCTGGTACTGGCCGCAAGCCTGGGCGTGGCTCCGGCGATGGCTGCGAATGATGAGCGTGAGCTGTTGAGCTATGAGGCACCGGAGTTTCCGCGCGCGGCGCACCGGCGCAATCTCGAAGGGTATGTCACGGTGCGCTATGTGGTGACGGAAGAAGGCGCGGTGACCGATGTCGAAGTGGTCGAGGCCACCCCGGCCGGCGTGTTCGAGCGGGCCGTGCTGCGTGCGCTTGAGGCCTGGCGCTATGCGGCCGCCGAGAGCGCGGACACGCTGGAGCGGCGGTTCGACTTCGCCTTTGCAGACTAGACGATGATGGTAGGCGGCGCGGCTTTGGCCGCGCCGCTTTTTCTTGTGATCGACGGTTAACCCTAACAGGACCTTTCCCATGACCTTTCCTCTCCAGTCGGTTCAGTCGCGCCTGATTGCAGCATTTGGCGGCGTAATCGCGCTGACCCTGGCGGTAGTCGCCGCCGGCATGATCGCCTTCCATACCGCAGGCGGCGCTCTGGATGAGGTGGTCGAGCGAACGGCACCGCGCGCCGCTGCGGCCCAGAGGCTGCAGGCTGCGTCTGCCGCCCTGACCGGAGAATTTGCCGCGTTCTCCCGATCGCGCGATTCGATTGACCGCACGGTGTCGGCTTCGCGTCTGGACGCCTTGCTTGAAGACGCCGGCATGGCTGTTGAGCAATTGCGCTCGGCGGGACTGGATGCCGGGGACGCGGCGGCGCTGACCCAGGCGCTGGCGGATGTGCGCGCGGCGGTCAACGCCGCGTCCGATCCGGTGGGCCAGCGGCTGGATGCCCGTGCCGCACGCGAGCGCACGTTGACGGCGGCCCTGCGTGACCGGGCTGAGGCGGCGGACGCGCTTGAGGCGGTGCTGGATTCCACATCGCAGGCAGGCACCATCGAAACCCTGCTGCGAACCGCCATGGCGGTGAATCTGGCCGCGACCCGTTATGCCGAGCTGGGCGCAGCGGCCAGCCTGGCCGAGGTCAATGCGGTGCGCGATGCGTTCGAGCTTGCGGCAGACGAGATCGTGATCAATCTGGCCATATTGGGCGATATCGCTGACGAGGCCATTACTGCGCCGGCCAGCACCCTGCTCGCCCGCGCTGACGGCGCGGACGGGCTGTTCGCCCTGCGCCGCGCGGAGATCGAAGCGGGCATTGCCGCCGAGGACCTGGTGGAAGAGGCGCGGATTGCCGACGCCGAACTGGCCGGGCTGGTCGAGTCGACCCGCGAGGCAGCGCTGGCCGGGCAGGCCCGGGCGGGCGAGGCCGGCCGGGCCGCGATCACGGCCGGTTCGGTGATGATGGTGGCCTTCGGTCTGCTGGGCACCGCGATCGGGCTGGGCGTCATCTGGTTTTATGTCAGCCGCAATCTGCTGCGCCGCCTGAAGCGGATCAATGCCGCGATGACCGGGCTGGCCGGCGGCGAGATCGGCGAGGAGATGAGCGATGACGGGCGCGACGAGATCGCCGCCATGGCCCGCGCCGTGGCGGTGTTCCGCCAGAACGCGATCGAGCGCATGCGCCTGACCAGCGAGCGCGAAGCCGATGAGGCGGCGCGCGCCGCGCGCACCCAGGCCATCGAGGCGCTGGTCGCCGAGTTCGAAACCGTCTCCCAGCGCGCCCTGACCGCGGTCAGCCAGGCGGCGGAGGATATGGATATCGCGGCCCACGCCCTGTCGGAATCCTCGCAGAGCGCGGGTCAGACCACCGCCCAGGTCAATCAGTCGGGTGCGCGGGCCGCCGAGAATGTCGACACGGTGGCGGCAGCCGCCGAACAGATGACCGGCTCGATTTCCGAGATCGCCCAGCAGATCAGCCGCTCCACCCAGATCGCCCAGACTGCGGCGGCGCGGGTGACGCAGACCAATGCCGATGTGGCCGTTCTGAATGAGGCCTCGACGCGCATTGGCGATATCGTGCGCCTGATCAATGACATCGCCGAACAGACCAATCTTCTGGCGCTGAACGCCACCATCGAGGCGGCGCGCGCGGGCGAGGCGGGCAAGGGCTTTGCGGTGGTGGCCAGCGAGGTGAAATCCCTGGCTGAACAGACCGGGAAGGCGACCGCCTCCATTTCCGACCAGATCACCGGCATCCAGTCCGCCACCGGCAAGACGGTGGAGGCCATGGGCAATATCGCTGCGGTGATCGACGAAATGAACGCCATTTCCGCCGCCATCGCCGCAGCCATGGAAGAGCAGCGCGCGGCCGCCACGGAAATCACCCGCGCGGCGCAGGAAGCGGCCGCGGGCGCGCGCGACGTGTCCCAGTCGATCTCGCGGGTGGACAGTGCGGCCAGCGAAACCGGACAATGCGCCGCCCAGGTCAGCGCCGCATCCCAGATGCTCAACCAGGAATCGGGCACGCTCAGGAGCGCAGTCTCGCAATTCCTCGCCGGCGTGCGCGCGGCCTGAACCGGCGCTGCGCGCGCCGGCGCGCGGCGGACCTGCCAGCGGCAGCTGACGGGCGCGCCCGGCGCTTGCACGCCAAGGCGCGCACAGGTATACGCCTGCCTCCGGCCCACCGGGCCCGCATGACCCCTGGCGGGGTAGCTCAGCTGGTTAGAGCGCAGGACTCATAATCCTGAGGTCGAGGGTTCGAGTCCCTCCCCCGCTACCACTCATCATCAAGGCTGTGATCGCAGACCCGGCGGGGCCAGCCGGGCCCGTGCGCCTGCCGGGCGGCCTGCGGCCACGGTGAGGGTTGCGCACGCGACACGCGGCCCAAAGACCGACATGATCGCCGCCGGTTCGCGACTGAGAGGGGGGCGTGGGATGCCATTGTCAAAGCTGTGCTATGGGGCGGCGGCCGCATTGAGCCTTCTGGGCGCTGCGGCGCATGAACTGGCCGGGGCACCTCTGGTGCTGGAGCCGCTGGCCAGGTCCGGGCTTCCGCCCGAGGTGATCTGGCTGCACCATTTTTCCTGGCATGTGGGCACGATTGCGGTGCTGGCCATGGCGGCGATGTTCGTGGCGGCGATCTGGCATCCGGCCGCCACCTTGCTGGCAGGCATTGCATCGGCCATGAGCGCCGGCTTCGCAGCTTTGGGTGTCAGCCTGGCGGTGTTTGGCGACAGCGTTCTGTGGACGACCCCGGCACCCTACCCGTGGACGCTGGTGGCGCTGCTGGGCGCTGCGGGTGTGATGCTGGCCAGGCCGCGCCGCCAGATCTGACGGTGCCGAACAGTGCCTGCGTTGGCACCGGTACCTCCGCTCACCCCTCCCGCTGCGCCTCATGCGTCATGTTTTCGGCGCGCTCCAGGATCGGGGCGGCGTCGACGTCCTGGCAGTCCATCATCTCGGCGACGCGCTGGAGCGCGGCGATGATCATGTGCTGCTCCCATTGGGGCGCGCGGCGGAACGATCTCAGGAAGCCGGACTGCAGCAGCTCGGGTGCCTGATCCACGGCGGCGCGGCCCGCCGGCGTCAGCTCGGCCAGAACGGCGCGGCGATCCACCGGGCAGCGCCGGCGGGTGACCAGACCTGCGCGCTCCACCCGGTCGAGGATGGCGGTGAGGGTGGGCGGGCTCAGCGACACGGTGTTGGACAGGGCCTTGAGGGTCATGGTGCCGCCACGCGCCAGCGCCTGCAGGATGACCAGCTGGGGCGCGGTCAGCCCGGTCTCGCGCTCCAGCTGGCGCGAGCGGATGTCCACCGCGCGGATAATGCGCCTCAGCGCGACAAGGATGTCGTCATGCTCGTTCATCACATCGCCTTAGCGCGCCCGCTGCGGCGGGGAAACAGAAATTGCGCCAATGATTCGTGGTGAAACAAATTTGCTGGAGACGCTGACCGGTCCGGCGCAACTCCACCTTGCTCCGGATCGTTGCAAAATTGCCACATTTGGCGCTAACGCCTTTTGGCTATGTGGCATATTCTGGCGCAAAATCACGATAATATGCCCGTCCGGGTGCCGCTTCTGAGCCAATGTCGGTGTGTCCGGTGGTCAAGCGTCGCGCGATCCATATAACAAGCCCCCGAAGTATCTTGCAGCAAAAAAGGGGGCATGCAGCATGCAAACTCTTAGACAACGCGCCTTGTCGACCACGATCCTGACCGCCGCGGCGATGACGCTTACAGCGGCCGCCAATGCGCAGGTCGATGTGGTGACGGTGACCGCCACCAAGGTGGAATCGGACGCCCAGACCATTCCCGTTGCCGTCAGTGCCCTGAGCGCCGGCGACCTGGATGAGCTGCGAGTGGACAATTTCACCGACTATCTGGTCCAGCTGCCCGGCATCACGGCGGGCGGGTCCGGGCCGGGTCAGAACACGCTCTATATCCGCGGCCTCGCGTCCACCACGCCGAACCTGACGGTTGCGGGTGTGGCGGGCCTGTCGCCGAACGTGGCCTTCTACCTTGATGAACAGCCCCTGGCCCAGCCGGGGCGCAATCTGGATGTGTACGCGGTCGACATGGAGCGCATCGAAGTGCTGCCCGGACCGCAGGGCACACTGTTCGGCGCCAGCTCCCAGGCCGGCACAGTGCGCCTGATCACCAACAAGCCGGTGCTGGGCGCGTTCGAGGCCTACACCAATTTCGGCGTGTCCTTCACCCAGGACGGTGCCATGAGCAACAAGGCCGAGGGCGTGGTCAACCTGCCCTTCGGCGATAACTTCGCCGTGCGTATGGTGGCCTATGTCGACAGCCAGGGCGGCTATATCGACAATGTGGCGGGCACCCGCAACGCATCGGAATCGGCGCGCTTCCGGCCGGCCGGAACCGTGCGCGCCAATGGCGTCCCGGTCTCGGCCCAGCGCGCAGGCTTTCAGTCCACCGCAGACCTGTCCGGTGTCACCTTCCTGGACGCGGACAATTCGGGCATTGCGCGAGACAATTTCAACTCGGCCCAATATGCCGGCTTCCGTCTGTCGGGGCGCTATGAGTTCGGTCCCGACTGGCGTGTGACCGCGGGCTATGCCCAGCAGCGCGTGGAGTCGGACGGCGTGTTCTTTGTCGATCCCGAGCTCGATGACCTGCAGATCGAACGCTTTGAGGAAGACCGGATTGAAGACGAGTTCCGCAACGTCAACTGGACGGTGGAAGGCCGGATGGGCGCGCTGGACGTGGTCTATACCGGCGCGTTCACCGACCGCACGACGGACCAGCGGGTGGACTATTCCGACTATCTCTTTGTGGGTCAGTACCTGCCGTATTACATCTGCGACGGGTCCGTGTCCTATCCCGGCGCGGCCGCTCCTTCGGGCGTCTGCCAGCCGCCCAATCTGGCGGTGAACTCCGCCTCCCAGACCGATGTCTGGACCCATGAGGCGCGCGCCACCACGCCGCAGGACCGGCGCATCCGCGCCACGTTCGGCGCCTTCTACAGCGACCTGACGCTGAGCGAGCGCAATGATTTTGAATATTCCGGCTCGATCGCGGCGGCACCGTTCGGCGGGTTCGCGCCCAACTTCCCCTTCCCGGGCGCCTATCAGTCCGATGCCGGGCCCTTCCCGGCGGGCGTGATCTTCCGCAATGATGTGCGGCGCACCGACGAACAGCGCGGCGTCTTCGGCGAGGTGACGTTCGATCTGACCGACACGTTCGCCATCACGCTGGGCGCACGCTGGTACGATATCGATGTGACTCTGGAAGGCACGGCCAACTCGTCCTTCTGCAATGCCGGCGCTGCCGCTGACCAGAACGCGTTCGGCACGAATATCTCCGATCTCTATGACGGATCGGGATCGTTCACCTTCATCGGCTCGTGCAATCCGGCCCTGCGCCAGACCTTCACCGAGGCGGACTCCGTCGCCAGCATTATCGCCCAGGGCTACAGCCCGGCCCAGGCCGAGCAGATCTTCAACTCGGTGCGCGCACCCTCATCGGCCCAGACCGATGGTGTGATCACCAAGGTGACCGGCACGTGGACGCCGACCGACGCGCTCTTGTTCTACGCCACCTATTCGGAAGGCTTCCGCCCCGGCCTGCTGAACCGTCCGGGCGGCGCGCAAGGGCCGGGCACCTATACCGTGCCGTTCGCGCTCGATACCGATGACGTGCGCAACTACGAGTTCGGCTGGAAGACCGAGCTGTTTGATCGCCAGCTGCGCTTCAACGGCAGCGCCTTCTTCGTGGAGATCGACCGGCTGCAGACCACGATTTTCGATCCGAGCATCGTGAATCTGTTCTTCTCCGACAATGCGGCGGACGCCGAGATTCGCGGCGTCGAGGGCGACATCACCTGGGCACCGGCGCAGATCGAAGGCCTGACCATTGCCGGCGCGTTCTCGGTGCTCGACACCGAGATCACCCGCGTGATCACGCCGACGGATGATGTGACGGCGGGCGCTGATCTGGCGTTCGCGCCGAGCCTCCAGGGCAATTTGCGCGCCCGGTATGAATGGCCGATGGAGAACGGCTGGATGGCCCACGTGCAGCCTCAGCTTATCTACTCGGACGGCTCGCGCAGCGATGTCATCGACATCAACGCGGCGGACCTGAGCAGCTACACCCTTCTGTCCATGTCGGCCGGCGTCACGGCCAGCCAGTGGAGCGTGGAGCTGTTCGCCGACAACATCACCAATGAGCGCGCCCAGTTGAGCAATAACTTTGTGTTCGACCGGGAGCGTGTATCGGTTGCACGCCCGCGCACCATCGGGCTGCGTGTCGGGGTTCAGTACTGAGCCTAAAGCGGCGGCGGCGTTGTATTACGCCGCCGCCTGCCAATAATGGAGGCGCTCTGAAAATCGGGGCGTCTCCATTTTTCTATGCAGGGGGTGTTGTTTGACAACGACTGAGGATGCGTCGCCAGACACCGTTCGCCAGGCCCAGTCGCTGGTCCGGGCCGGGCGTTTTGATGCTGCCTTGCGCATGGCGCAGGGCGTGCTGGCGCGTGATCCGTCCGATCTGGAAGCGCTCTACATCGCGGCCGTCTCGGCGCGCTATGCCGGCCTCAGCCGCGAGGCGCACGGCTTCCAGCAGCGCCTGATCGCAGCCAGTCCCGATTTCGGCCGCGCCTATCAGGAGCAGGGCCATCTGCGCCGGGCTGGCGGGGACAGGGCCGCGGCGCTGGCTGCGTTCCAGCGCGCAACGCAATGCAATCCGGCGCTCACCGCCAGCTGGCGCGCTCAGGGGGATATCCTGGATGCGATGGACCGGGCACCTGAAGCCGCCCAGGCGCGCGCCCAGGCGGATCGTGTCGAGGCCCTGCCGCAGGCGCTGCAGGCGGTGACCCACCATCTTTATGAAGGGCGCCTGGCGCGGGCGGAGGATCTGTGCCGCGCCTACGTCAAGCAGCATCCACGCGATGTGGAGGCCATGCGCCTGCTCGCCGCCATCGGGGTGCGCTTCAACGTGCTCGACGACGCCGAGTTCCTGCTGGAAAGCGCGCTGGCGTTCGAACCGGACAATATCCAGGTGCAGCTCGATTATATTGGCGTGCTGCGCAAGCGCCAGAAATTCGCCGCTGCCCTCGATCAGGCGCGACAGCTCAAGGCGCGCGATCCGGACAATCCGCTCTTCCTGTCGCATTTCGCCATTGAAAGCCTGCAGACCGGCGATCACGACACTGCACTCAAAGCTTTTGATGCGGTGCTCAAGCGGGTTCCTGGCGACCCGGCGACGCTGACCTCGCGCGGACATGCGCTGAAGACGTGCGGGCGGACCGATGAAGCCATCGCCTCCTACCGCGCCGCGATCGAGGCTCGGCCCGATCAGGGCGATTCCTGGTACGCACTGGCCAATCTGAAGACCTATGCGTTTACCGGTGACGAGCGCGCGCGCATGATCGCGCTGGAGGCGTCAGACCAGATCTCCTATGCCAGCCGCATCCATCTGTGCTTTGCCCTGGGCAAGGCGCATGAGGACGATGGCGAGACCGAGCGCGCCTTCGCCTATTATGAGCGCGGCAACACGCTCAAGCGGGTGCAGACGCGTTATACCGCCGACGGCATGGACGAGGAGCTGGCCGCCCAGGCCGCGATCTGCACGCCGGACCTGTTCCACGCCCGGGGCGGGAAGGGGCATGACGCGCCCGATCCCATCTTCATCGTCGGCCTGCCACGGGCCGGCTCGACCTTGCTGGAGCAGATCCTCGCCAGTCACAGCCAGGTGGACGGCACGCTGGAGCTGCCCAACATCCTCGCCCTGTCTCACGGCCTGCGCGGGCGCCAGCGGGTCAGCGACCGCACCCGCTATCCACGCATCCTGCATGATCTGGACGCAGAGGCGCTGGACGCCATGGGGCGGCGCTATATCGAGGAGACGGCCATCCACCGCAAGGGTGCACCCTTTTTTACGGACAAGATGCCGAATAATTTCAGACACATCGCACTCATCAAACTGATCCTGCCCAACGCCCGGATCATTGACGCCCGCCGCTCGCCGATGGCGTGTTGCTTCTCCGGCTTCAAGCAGCTCTTCGCCGAAGGCCAGGAGTTCACCTACGGGCTGGAGGAAATCGGGCGCTATTATCGTGGCTATGTGGACCTGATGGATCACTGGGACCGCGTTCTGCCCGGTCAGGTCTTGCGTGTCATCTACGAGGATGTGGTCGAGGATCTGGAAGCCCAGGTGCGCCGTATCCTCGATTTCTGCGGGCTGGCGTTCGAACCGGCCTGCGTGGCCTTCCATGAGACGAAGCGCGAAGTGCGCACCGCCAGTTCCGAGCAGGTGCGCCAGCCGATCAATACCAAGGGCCTGGAGCAATGGCGCGCGTTCGAGCCCTGGCTCGGCCCGCTGAAAGATGCGCTCGGACCCGCACTGACGGATTGGCGCCGCGATGGCACCCAGCACTCTGGCCCCGAGGATACCCCATGAAACAGATCGAACCGGCGGTGTTCTTCCCCGCCGCCGCGCTGGCCATTGCCGGGGTCGCTTTTGCGGTGCTGGCCGGGGATCAGGCCGAGAGTGCTTTCTCTGCCGTGCGTGACTGGATCACACACAATCTCGGCTGGGTGTATTCGGTCGGCGTGGGCGTGTTTCTGGTCGGTGCCTTCGTGGTGGCGCTGTCCGACTGGGGCCGCATCCGGCTTGGCCCGGAGGACAGCGAGCCGGAATACAAATTCGTGTCCTGGTTCGCGATGCTGTTCTCGGCCGGGATGGGCATCGGGCTGATGTTCTTCGCCGTTGCTGAGCCGATGACGCACTATCTCACGGCACCCTATGCCGAGCCGGAAACGCGCGAGGCCGCGCAGCAGGCCATGGTGCTGACCTTCTTCCACTGGGGCGTCCACGCCTGGGCGGTCTACGCCATTGTGGGGCTCAGCCTTGCCTATTTCGCCTTCCGGCATGGCCTGCCGCTGACCATACGCTCGGCGCTGTATCCGCTGATCGGCGACCGGATTTACGGGCCCATCGGTCACACGGTGGACGTGCTGGCGATTCTGGGCACGCTGTTCGGGGTGGCAACCTCGCTGGGTTATGGCGTGACCCAGATCAATGCCGGGCTGGACGCACTGTTCGGGATCGGCGTGTCGGCGGAGATCCAGGTAGCGCTGATCGCGGTGATCACGCTGATCGCCACCACCTCAGTGCTGGCCGGGCTGGATGCCGGCATACGGCGGTTGTCGGTCTTCAATCTGGGGCTGGCGGTGGCGCTTCTGGTCTTCGTCCTGATCGCCGGACCGACCCTGTTTCTGATCAGCGCCTATGTGCAGAATATCGGCGAATACATTTCCAGCCTGGCCACGCTCACCTTCAATGTCGACGCCTATGGTGACGGCGTATGGATCAATGACTGGACGCTGTTCTACTGGGGCTGGTGGATTTCCTGGTCGCCCTTTGTGGGCATGTTCATCGCGCGTATCTCGCGCGGGCGCACGATCCGCGAATTCATTCTGGGCACGCTGCTGGGGCCCACCCTGTTCACCTTTTTGTGGATGACGGTTTACGGCAACTCGGCGCTGCAGATCGCCCTGGCCGACGCGGCCGCGCCGCTGGTGGACGTGGTGCGCGGCGGCGACACGCCGCTGGCCCTGTTCGCCTTCCTCGACACACTGCCGTTTGCGTCGATCACGTCTGTGATGGCGATCCTTCTGGTGACGACCTTCTTCGTCACGTCATCGGATTCCGGCTCGCTGGTGAAGGCGACGCTGGCGTCGGGCGGGTCTCTCACCTCGCCGCTGTGGCAGCGCCTGTTCTGGGCGGTGCTGGAGGGTCTGGTGGCGGCGGTGCTGCTGCTGGCCGGCGGTCTGGCTGCGCTGCAGTCCGCCACCATCGCCGCGGCACTGCCCTTCACCCTGGTGATCTTCCTGGCCTTTATCGGGCTGGTGCGCGCCTGGTCGATGGAGACCGCGCGCCGGGCCGGTGTGAAGACCGCGGTTCAGCTGCCCGTCGAGGGCGTGGCGGTGCCGTGGCGGGTGCGCCTGAAGCTCATGTTTGCGCGGCCTGACGCCCGCGAAGTCCGCGACTGGATCAAGGCGACCGCGCAAAGCGCCTTCGCCGATGTCGGCACAGAGATGGAGAGTCTGGGCCTGACCAGCCGGGTGGATACGCAGGACGATGAAGCCCGCCTGACCGTCGGCCATGAGACGGGGCCAGACTTCGTGTATGGCGTGGTGCTCAAAACCTATCCGGGCACGCACCCCGAAACCGAACCGGCGCGGGCGGAAGTCTTCCTTAGCGATGGCGGGCGTCATTATGACGTGTTCGGCTATACGCAGATCCAGCTGATCCGTGACGTGCTGCGCCACTATGAGCGCCACCGCCAGTGGATGCACCATCTGAACCGCTAGGGCTGACAGTTCGCCATCATGCGCGCCACGGCGGGTTGATCAGGCGGGCGTCCGGCGCTGCGCCGTGACCGAGCCTGACGCGCCCATCCTCAAGGCGCGCTTCACCGCTGGCGACCTGGCGCAGGCATTCGGGATAGAGCTGATGCTCGGCGGCCAGGACGCGTTCGGCCAGCGCCTCGGCGTTGTCGCCGGGCAGGACGGGGATGGCGGCCTGGCCAATGATCGGGCCGGCATCCATCTCCGCGCTGACGAAATGTACGCTCGCCCCTGTGAGCTTCACGCCCGCGTCCAGCGCCCGCTGATGGGTGTCCACGCCTTTGAAGGACGGCAGAAGCGACGGGTGGATATTGATCATCCGCCCGGTCCAGCGATGGACAAAGCCAGGGGTGAGCAGGCGCATGAACCCGGCCAGACACACCAGCTCCACGCCCTGATCGGTCAGCGCGGCGTGCAGCGCGTCTTCGAACGCCTCGCGGGTCGCAAACGCCTTGTGATCGACGGTCAGGGCGGTAACGCCCGCGGCTTCAGCGCGCGCCAGACCGCCCGCGCCGGGGCGGTTGGAGATCACGCAGACGATCTCAGCTGGAAAGTCCGGACTGGCGGCGGCGTCCAGCAGGGCCTGCAGGTTCGAGCCGCGTCCGGAGATCAGCACGCCCGTGCGCACGCGCGCCATGGCCCTAGACCGATTTGAGCGCGCCGATGACGCGCGCGTCTTCTCCGGCGGCGTTCAGCGCGGCGCAGACCGCGTCGGCGTCAGCGGGCGCGACGGCGGCAATCATGCCGATCCCGCAATTGAACGTGCGGCGCATCTCGGCCTCGGCCACGCCGCCGGCTTCCTGCAGCCAGGCGAAGACCGCCGGACGGGCGAAGCTGGCGTAATCCACCTCGAAACCCAGATGATCAGGCAGCATGCGCGGCGTGTTCTCGGTGATCCCGCCCCCGGTGATGTGGGCCAGGCCCTTGATCTGCCCCGAGCGGATCAGCGGCAGCAGGGCTTTGACATAGATGCGTGTCGGCTCCAGCAGCGCCTCGCCCAGATGGCGTCCCGGCGCGAAGGGAGCGGGCGCGTCCCAGCCGAGGCCGGCGCGTGCGGCGATCTTGCGGATCAGAGAATAGCCGTTCGAATGCGGACCGGAAGAGGCCAGACCGACGAGGACATCGCCCGCCCGCAGGTCTTCGTGGCGGGGCAGCAGCGCGCCACGCTCGGCGGCACCGACCACAAAGCCTGCGAGATCGAAATCGTCACCTGTGTAGAGACCCGGCATTTCCGCCGTCTCGCCGCCGATCAGCGCGCAACCGGCGCGCCGGCAGCCTTCAGCGACGCCGGACACGATGGCCGCGCCGCGCGCGGGGTCAAGCCGGCCCGTGGCGAAATAGTCCAGGAAGAAGAGTGGCTCGGCCCCCTGGGCCAGCACGTCGTTGACGCACATGGCCACCAGGTCGATGCCCACCGTGTCGAGGCGCCCGGTATCGATGGCGAGCTTGAGTTTGGTGCCGACCCCGTCCGTGCCGGAGATGAGGACCGGATCGGTGAACCCGGCGGCCTTGAGATCGAATGCACCGCCAAATCCACCCAGCATCACATCGGCACCGGGGCGCGCGGTGGATCTGGCCAGCGGCTTGATGGCATCGACCAGCGCGTCGCCCGCATCGATATCGACGCCGGCATCGGCATAGGTCAGACCCGGCTCGGGTGGATTTCGGGGCACCAAGGCGGGCCTCCTTCATGCGGTGGACATGAACCGGGTGCATACCTGCGAACGCGCGCCTTGGCGAGGGGCGGGCGCCGCGCGGGGCTTCACCCCGGCGCGGTGCGGCGTATAGTCGGCGGCGACAGGCGTACAGGCTGGAAAGGCGAGGCCATGACACTCAGGCTGATGCAGGCAATCGCGAGCGTGCTGGTGCTGGCAGCGGGTGTTTGGGCCGCGCCGGCGCAGGCGCGTACACCCTACACCGTGGCGGGAATCGAGATTGACGCCACTGCCGACAATGCCTTTGAAGCACAGCGCCGCGCCATGTCCGACGGTCAGGTGCGCGGTGCGCAGCGCCTGATCGCCCGCATGACGCTGGCCGAGGACCGCAATGCGGCGGGCCTTGGAACGATCAGCGCTGAAGAGGCGGCGGGGCTGATCGCGGGCCTGCGCATGTCCAACGAGCAGCGTTCGGCGACGCGCTATCGTGGTGACCTGACCTTGCAGTTCGATCCGCGCGCTGTGCGTGACTATTTCGCGCAGCGCAGTGTTCCGTTTGTGGAAAGCCAGGCATCGCCGGTCCTGGTGGTGCCTGTGCTCGAGGGCGACGGTGGCGATTCGCTCTGGAGCGGCGGCTGGAACGACGCCTGGCGTACGGGCGGTTTTGAAAATGCGCTGACGCCCTTCATTGGCCTGGGTTCGCGTCAGGGCGCGGGCGGCGAGCCGCTGGGGCTTGGCCTGATCAGCACGGATGAAGCGCGCCGCATTGACGAGACGGCATTGCGCGCCCTGGCCGATATTTATGGCGTGAATAGCGTCGCCGTGGTGCTGGCGCGCGCCGGTGGCGGGCAGGTGCGCACCGTCGGCGCGGTGCTGAGCTTCGGACCGGGTGGCGCGACGCGCGAAGACCTGGCCAGCGTGGCGGGCGCGGGCGATTTCCGTGAAGCCGCGCGCCGGATTGTCGAGCGCCGCGAAGAGGACTGGAAGCGCCGCTCTGTTGTGCGCGGCGGCGAGGAAGCCGAGCTTGAGATCACCGTATTATTCTCCAGCCTGACCGAATGGCGCAGCCTCCAGGGCGCGGTGGCGGGTGCCTCGCTGGTGCAATCGGCACGTCTGGACGCGCTGTCGCGCACCGGCGCAGCCATGGTGCTGAGCCATCGCGGCGCGCGCGAGCAGTTGGCCTCGGAGCTCGATGCCCGCGGTGCCCGGCTGGAGCGTGATCCCGACCTTGGATGGACTGTCCGCAGCCGTCGATGACCCGCACCCAGCTCGCCCTCGACCTGGCCCTGGCACCGGACTACCGGGCTGAAAGCTATGCGGTGAGCGAGGCCAATGCCTCGGCGCTGGCCCTGGTCAACCGATGGCCGCGCTGGCGTCACGGCCATCTCCTGCTGCTCGGCCCGGCCGGTGCGGGCAAGACGCACTTGTCCACGGTCTGGGCAGCGCGCGCCGATGCGCTGCGCCTGGATCCCGCGATGCTGACGGCCGGGCTGAGGCAGGTCCGGCGGGGCGGCGCGGTGCTGGTGGAAGACTGCCATCTGGGGGTCGACGAGCCGGGCCTGTTTCATCTGCTCAACCGGGCGGCGGGCGATGCCGGGGTGACGGTGCTGATGACCGCCGCACGCCCGCCCGCAGACTGGCCGGTGACGCTCGCTGATCTGGCGTCGCGCCTCAAGGCCGCAGAGACCGCCGTGCTGCACGAGCCCGATGATGCGCTGCTGCGTCAGGTGATGGAGAAGCTGGTGCGCGACCGGCGCACGCCTCTGTCGCCGGGCGTACTGGATTACCTGTTGCCGCGCATGGAGCGGTCGGTGGAGTTTGCGCGCCGCCTGGTGGCGTGGCTGGACCGTGAGGCGCTGGCGCGCAAGGGGCCGGTCACGCGCACACTGGCGCGCGAAGCGCTGGAAACACTGGTCACGCCATGAGCGGAATCGCGATACCGGATCGTCTGGGCAAAGGAGCGGCATGATGACCGAAGCGCCGCGCACATCCTCTGCGCTGGACCAGGCGGACGCGCCGGACGCGGCCCGGGCGGTGCCGGACAGTCCGCGCGACCGGTTTTTGAACCGGGAGCTGTCCTGGCTGCAGTTCAACTGGCGTGTGCTGGAGGAGGCGGGCAATGAGCGCCATCCGTCTCTGGAGCGCCTGCGCTTTCTGTCGATATCAGCGAGCAATCTGGATGAGTTCTACATGGTGCGCGTCGCCGGTCTGCGCGCCCAGATCCGCAATGGTCTCGACCGGCCCGGCCAGGACGGGCTGACGCCGTCCGAACAGCTTGAACGCATCGATGTCGAGGCCAACGCGTTGATGGACGCGCAGCAATCGGGCTGGCGTGCGGTGCGCGCGGCGCTGGCGGCGGACGGCATCGAACTGGTGGAGCTGGACGGGCTGACGCGGGCCGAACGCGCCTGGCTGCGCGATGATTTCCTCGCCCACACACTGCCCGTGATCACGCCGCTGGCGATCGATCCGGCGCACCCGTTCCCGTTCATCCCCAATCTCGGCTTTGCCGTGGCGCTCAAACTGCGCCGCCAGAGCGATTCCAAAGTGATGAATGCGCTGGTGCCGCTGCCTGCGGGCGTGAAGCGTTTCATCGAGATTCCATGCGAGGCGCGCGACGCGCAGGGGCGTCCGGGCAAGCGCTTTATCGCGCTGGAATCAGTCCTGATCCTGTTCGTGGACGCCCTCTTCCCCGGCTATGACCTGCTGGCCAAAGGCGTGTTCCGCATCATCCGCGACAGCGATATCGAGATCGAGGACGAAGCCGAGGATCTGGTGCGCGAATTCGAGCAATTGCTCAAGCAGCGCCGCCGGGGCGTACTGGTGCGTTTGAAGATGGACGCATCCATGCCCGAGGACATGCGCCGCTTCATCGTCCAGCACCTGCATGCCGAGCGTCAGGATGTGCAGCTGGTGGACGGGCTTCTGGGCCTGTCCCAGCTGTCCCAGATGATCCCGGATGACCGCAATGAGCTGAAATTCGAGCCCTATGAACCGCGCTTCCCCGAGCGTATCCGCGATTTCGGCGGCGATTGCTTCGCGGCGATCCGCGCCAAGGACCTGATCGTCCACCACCCCTATGAGAGCTTTGACGTGGTGGTGCAGTTCCTGCGCCAGGCTGCGGGTGACCCGGATGTGGTGGCGATCAAGCAGACGCTGTACCGCACCTCCAAGAACTCCCCCATTGTGGCGGCCCTCATCGAGGCGGCAGAGAACGGCAAGAATGTTACCGCGCTGGTCGAACTCAAGGCCCGGTTCGATGAAGAAGCCAATCTGAAATGGGCGCGTGATCTGGAGCGGGCGGGCGTCCAGGTCGTCTACGGCTTCATGGAGTACAAGACCCACGCCAAGATCTCGCTGGTGGTGCGCCGGGAAGGCGCGGAGTTGCGCACCTATGCGCATTTCGGCACCGGCAATTACCACCCGATCACAGCGCGTATCTACACCGATCTGTCCCTGTTCACCGCCGATCCGGCCTTCGGGCGCGATGCAGGCAGAGTGTTCAACTATGTGACCGGCTATGCGCGCCCGTCCGGGCTGGAGCATCTGGTGATCTCGCCCATGGGTATGCTGGAATTCATTCTGGGCAAGATCGACCGGGAGATCGCCAACGCCCGCGACGGCAGGCCTGCGGCTGTCTGGGCGAAGATGAATTCGCTGGTCCACCCGGCCGTGATCGACAAGCTCTACGAGGCCAGCGCCGCCGGCGTGCGCTGCGAGCTGATCATTCGCGGGATTTGCTGCTTGCGTCCCGGCGTGCCGGGCCTGTCGGAAAACATCCGGGTGAAATCCATCATCGGGCGCTTCCTGGAGCATTCGCGCATCGCCTGTTTTGCCAATGGTGCGCCCATGCCCTCGCCCCAGGCCGAGGTATATATCTCCAGCGCCGACTGGATGCCGCGCAATCTGGACCGGCGCGTCGAGACGCTGTGCCCGATCCTCAACCCCACTGTCCACCGCCAGGTACTTGATCAGATCATGGTGGCCAATCTCAATGACGAGACCCAGAGCTGGTACATGCAGCCCGATGGCCGCTATGTGCGGGTGGATACGGACGGCGTGGCCGACCCGTTCAGCGCACATGCCTATTTCATGACCAATCCCAGCCTGTCGGGCCGCGGTCAGGCGCTCAAAACCGACCAGCCGCCGGCCTTTCCCTTTGTCGGTCCTCGCCGGTGATGCGGCGCTTCATGCCGCGCCGGCCCGACCCGGCGCTCGAGGCCGGCGCGCGCCGGGACATCGCCGTGATCGATGTCGGCTCCAACTCGGTGCGCCTGGTGCTGTTCCGGCTGGAGGGGCGGGCGCTGTGGCCGGTCTTCAACGAGAAGGTCATGGCGGGGCTGGGCCGCGGCGCGAAGGCCAGCGGCCGGCTCAACCCGGATGGGACCGAGGCGGCGCTGCGGGCGCTTAGACGCTTTGCCCATTTGCTGGACGCCAAGGGCGTGGAGCAGCGCCATGTCGTGGCCACTGCCGCTGTGCGTGATTGTTCCGACGGGCCGGATTTCATCGCCCTCGTCCGAGCCGAGACCGGTCTCGAGATCGAAGTGCTGACCGGCGAGGAGGAGGGGCGACGGTCCGCACTGGGTGTGCTGGCGGGGATTGGCGAAGCCCATGGCCTTGCGGGCGATCTGGGGGGCTCAAGCCTGGAGCTGACTCCACTGGAAGGCCGGCGCGCCGGTCCGGCCGTGACCTTGCCCCTCGGGCCGCTGACCATGCTGGACGGGTCCGGGACGGACGCTGCGGTGAGAGACAGGGTGGACGCCGTGCTGGCTCAGGCCGCGCCGCAGCTGGACATGTCCGGGCCGGTTTTCTATGCCGTGGGCGGTGCCTGGCGCGCCTTTGCGCACCTGGCCATGGCGCTGGATGATTACCCGCTGCGTCTCTTGCATCAGTATGCGCTGAGCCCGGGCCAGGTCGCGCGCGCGGCGGATTTTGCGGTGAGCCAGAGCGAGTCGTCGTTGTCCAACGTACCCGGCGTGTCGTCCAAGCGCGCTGCGCTCCTGCCCTATGCGGCGATGCTGATGCGGCGAATCCTCAAGAAGGGCCGGTTCGACAAGGTCGTGTTCTCCGCCTACGGCCTGCGCGAAGGCGTGGTGTGCGCTGACGATATGCGTCTGATCACTGAGGGCGATCCCTTGATCGCGGGGGCCGAGGCGCTGGCCAGCCAGGCCTCGCCCGAACCTGATTTCGGGCCCACCCTGGCAAACTGGATTGAGCCGGCCTTTGCAGGCGAGCCGGTTCTGTTCACCGCCCAGCGTGATGTGGTGCTGCGCGCCGCCTGCGGGCGTCTGGCGGATCTGGGCGGACGGATGCATCCTGATCACCGGGCCGAACTGGCAAGCACGCAGACCCTGTATGCGCCGTTTGGCGGCGCATCCCATGCCGAGCGGGCGTTCCTGGCCTTGACGCTGCATCACCGCTATGCGGGCCGCCGCTCGCGGCCGGAATCCTGCCCGTCGCGCCGCCTGCTCGATGACGCGCAGGAACAGGGGGCGTTGAAGCTGGGGCTGGCGCTGCGCCTGGGCGCGGCGCTCTCGGGGCGGTCGGCGCCGGTGCTGGATGCGTTCCGGCTGGATCGGTCGGGCCAGCAGCTGGTGCTGCGGGTGGATCCCGGATCAGAGGCACTGGTGATAGACCGCGCCCACGCGCGCTTCGAAGCGCTGGCCGGCGCGATGGGGCTTCAGCCGCAGGTCATCTGACCGCAGTCAGAGCGGCGCGAGCTTCAGCGAGGCTTCAAAGCGCAGGGACGGAGCCTTGTCGGCGCGGCCCTCGAACACGTAATCCGCGCCTTTCTTGCGGCCCGTGAGCGTCAGGGTGAAATCAGAATGATCACCGAACACTGACTGGCGATTCATATCGTGCTGACGCACCCGCAGGCGCACGCGGATTTCATCGCCCTCTGTGACGATCTCGCCGACATAATACATGCCCGTGTCGCCGCCATAGACGCGGGCACCGTCGATATAGATCACCCCGCCGGCATCATCGAGCGGAGTGCGGAAGCGGGTGACGTAGAGGCCGGATTGCATGGGCGTACTTTCTGTCTGGTCGTGAGTATACCAAACTACATCTTCAGGGTGTAGTGCTTCTATCCGCTGCAGCGCGGCGAAGGCGATCATTGATCGCTTCACCCAGTCCGGCATCCGGGATCGGCGCCACGGCGATGGGCCGTCCAAGCTCATCCAGACTGCGCAAAGCAGCAAACAGGTTTGCAGCCGCCTCGGCTAGGTCTGATTGTTCGGAAAGGTTAATCACATCATAACCAACAACTTTTGGGCGTGCACCGAACGCCAGATAGGACTCCCCTGCACGGGGAGCGATTGCATTGAGGCGCACCGGCGCCCTTGGCGCGTAGTGGCTGGCGAGCTGACCGGGTGCGCTGGGCCGGTCCGATTCGGTATGGGCCGCACCCAAGGGGCCGGTTACGGCCTCGATGGCGCTGCGGGGCACGCCGCCGGGGCGCAGGATGGAAGGCGCGCCGCCGGTAACGCTGACAATCGTGCTCTCCACGCCAATACGGCAGGCACCGCCATCCAGAATGAGGTCGATGCGCCCGCCGAGCCCGTCGCGCACATGGGCGGCGGTGGTGGGGCTGACCGCCCCGGACCGGTTGGCGCTGGGCGCGGCAAGGGGATGGCCAAGGCGGGAGATCAAGCCGGTGAGGGCGGGCGAGTCCGGCCAGCGTACCGCCAATGTCTCCAGACCGGCTGTCACCAGGCTCGCCACGCCGGCATCCTCGCGCATCGGGGCCACCAGCGTCAGCGGGCCGGGCCAGAAAGCCTGCGCCAGCGCGCGTCCGGTCTCGCCCAGATCGACCACGCGCTCGGCCATCTCCAGACTGTCCACATGGACGATCAGCGGATTGAAGCGCGGGCGGCCCTTGGCCTGGTAGATGCGCGCCACCGCTTCGCCGTTCGTGGCGTCGGCGGCCAGGCCGTAGACGGTCTCGGTCGGCACCGCCACCACACCGCCGCGCGCCAGTACGCGCGCGGCTTCATCAAGCGCATCGGGTTCCCGGGCGGCCAGAGTATCGGTCATGACGGGCCATCTAATACAAGCCGCGCGCGGCGCAAACCGGCCGGTGCTGCGGCCGGTCACATTCACGTTAGTGACACCAGGGATCATGCCGGTGTCATACTGCCATGACATTCCTGCGACACAGACCCGTATCAGTTTTCAAGAAAAGGCGACCACCCCATGCGCGACAGGCTCGATCCCGACTACGAACCGGAGTGCAACCGCTCGGGCAATACGCCATTCGCGCAGGTGTTCAGCGCCCGCATCGGGCGGCGCGGGTTCCTTCAAGGCTCGCTGGGTGCCGCGGTGGGCGGGCTGTTCGCCTCCACCGGCGTGGCCCATGCGCTGCAGGCCGGGGCCGGCCCGTCTTTGAGCTTCACGCCCGTCCCGGTCAGCACTCAGGACACGCTGGTGGTTCCTGAAGGGTATGAGGCCAAGGCGATCTATCGCTGGGGCGATCCCATTACCGGCGCCATGCCGGCCTTCAGCCCGGACAATACCGGCGCCGAGCAGGGCGAGCAGGCAGGCATGCACCATGACGGCATGCACTTCTTCCCCATCGAGGGCGAAAATCCGTGGCAAGGCAGCTCCACCGACGGCCTGCTGGTGGTCAATCACGAATATATCGAGCCGCGCTTCCTGCACGCTGCGGCGGCTCAGGGCCAGGCCCTGTCCGGCTCGGCCACGCTGGATCATGCCGGACCGCGCGATCCCGATCTGGTGCTTAAGGAAATGAACGCCCAGGGCGTGTCCATCGCGCGCATCCGCGAGGATGATGATGGCGAATGGCGCATCGTGCCTGACCCGCGCAACCGGCGCATCACGCCCCTGACCGAGATGGAAATCGCCGGTCCGGTGCGCGGCAGCGATCTGGTGAAAACGAAATTCTCTCCCGCAGGCGAGCGTACGCGCGGCACCTTCGCCAATTGCGCCCACGGCGTGACGCCGTGGAACACCTACATGGCTGCCGAGGAGAACTGGTCGGGCTATTTCGTCAATACGGGCGGCGATCTGCCGCGCGAGCACGCGCGCTACGGCGTGCGCACCGATGTGTCGCGCTATAACTGGCACCGCTCGGCCGATGGCGCTGACGCATATGTGCGCTTTGACGCCACGCCGACGGCGGAGAGCGCCGAGGACGATTACCGCAATGAACCCAACACCTATGGCTGGATGGTGGAGATCGATCCGTTCGATCCGGCCAGCATGCCGGTCAAGCGCACCACGCTTGGTCGTTTTGCTCATGAAGGCGTTGTGTTCGCGCCGGCTCAGGCCGGTCAGCCCGTCGTGTGCTATTCCGGCGATGATGCGCGCGGCGAGTATATCTACAAATTCGTCTCCGCCGGTGCCTACGTGCCTGGCGAAACCCGCGGCGAGATTCTCGATGAAGGCGTGCTTTATGCCGCCAGATTCCATGAGGACGGCACGGGTGATTGGCTGGCGCTGACCTATGGCGAGAACGGGCTGGACGAAAGCAACGGCTTTACGTCACAGGCCGATGTTCTGGTCAACACGCGCACCGCCGCTGACCTGGTGGGGGCTACGCCCATGGACCGGCCCGAATGGGGCACAGTCGATTTCCAGACGGGCGCTGTCTATTTCACCCTGACCAATCACGGCAATCGCGCCGCCGACGACACCGACGCCGCCAATCCGCGCGGGCCGAACCTGTTTGGCCATATCATCCGCTGGCATGAGGATGGCGCGCAGCACGGCCGGACCTTCCAGTGGGATTTGTTCGTCATTGCCGGGCCTGAAGGCGACAGCGCGGACATGCACGGCGAGGCGCTGGGCGCCGACAGCCGGTTCTCCAGCCCGGACGGGCTGTGGATGGACGCCAACCGGCGGCTGTGGATACAGACCGATATCTCCGAAAGCGTCATGAATCGCGGGCCGTTTGAGGCCTTTGGCAATAACATGATGCTCGCAGCCAATCCCGAGACCGGCGAGATCCGCCGCTTCCTGACCGGTCCGGTGGGGCAGGAGATCACCGGCGTGGTGACCACGCCTGATCACCGCACGATGTTCATCAATGTCCAGCATCCCGGCGCGACCACATCGCGCGATGACTTCGCGGCCGGGCGCTTCACCAGCCACTGGCCGGATGGCGGCGAGTCGATCCCGCGCTCGGCCACGGTGATGATCCGGCGCACCGACCGGGGCGTGATCGGCGCCTAAGAAAAAGGACGGCTCAGGGCAGGGTGATGCGCGCAGGCGCGTCACCCGCCAGGACCGGCTCACTTGCCGCCGCTTCCAGCCGGTCCACCCGGATCAGCGCCAGCGCGTGCTGGCCGGCAGCCGAGGTGATCGTGCCCAGCGGCGCCGCGCCGGCGGAGACGGCGGTTCCGGGCTCAGGCGCGGGTCCGTCAAGATCGAGGCGCACTGTGCGCTTGCGCACCCCGCCCTTGCGGTGCATGCGGCTGGCGACTTCCTGACCGACAAAGCAGCCTTTCTTATAATCAATCCCCGACATCAGATCGTGATTGACGTCGGTGGAGAAGGCCTCTGCCGGGCCGTAGTCGCGCCCGAACTCCGGGGTGAAGGCGTGGATGCGCGCGGCGTCATAGCCCGCCTCATCCTCAGGCCCGCCTGCCGGAACGATGGCGCGCAGGCCCAACAAGGCATTGCGCGGATCGGGCGCGGCGGCGAGCGCCACGGTGCGCAGCTCCGCCTCGCCCTTGCCGCGCGCCGCGGCCACGCCGAGATCATCGCGCAGCGCAATGTCGGCCTTCGCCCGCAGGCGGTAGAGCGAGAAGCGCTTCACCAGCCCCTCCGCTTCGCTGGCCGGCGCGTCGATCAGCAATCCGCCATCGCCGTCGTCAAAAATGATGAAGTCAGCCAGCACCTTGCCCTGCGGCGTCAAAAGCGCGCTGAACAGGGCACCGCCGGGCTCGAGCCCTTCAGGGCCGCGCGTGATAACGCGCTGGAGAAAGCTGCGCGCATCGTCGCCGGTGATGGCGATCACGGCGCGGCCGGGCAGGGCGGTGAGGAAATCATCGCTTTGTGTGGACATCGTCACAGACCTGGCATCTGGATTTGGCATGTGTAACGTGAGGATGAGCGTTGGGTTGCATGGGGGGGAAACATGCAGATTCGCAAACTCAGAACCGTGATGCTCGGGCGCACGTCATACGCTGTGCCGCCCGCCGAGGCGAGCCGGTTCTCAAGCTATGTGCCCGCTGGCGACTTCGCGCGACTGGAGCCCCAGCGGTATTTCGATGCGACGACCGTTGCGGTGGCCAGCGTCACAGTGGTTCTGACCGCCATCGAGCGCATGCGCGTCCATGTGGATGTCAGCCGGCAGAATAATTTGCTGGGCAAGGTGGAGCGGTGTTCTTCCAGCCTGCGCCTCGATCTGGGCGGCAAGCTGACCTTGATCGGAGAGCTGGTCGGTAATCTGATCGCCTTCAGCACCGCGGTGCGCGCCAATCTGGATGAGATCGAACAGGCCGGGCGCAATGACGATGAAGAGGGCGCGCGCGCCGGGGCGTTCAGGCTGTTCGCCAACATGGCGACGTTCGCCGGCAGCACCCACGCCATCCTGCGCGACAACGAGATGGTGCTGTCGGGCGATGCCTATGCCGAGGCCCGGGATTCGCTGTCGGCGCTGCCCCATGCGCTGCGCGAAGTGATTTATGACTTCTACCGGATTTTTGACCAGCAGCTGCGCCGCATGCGTCGGCTTCTCGAAGAAAGCCTGCCCGCCCATATCGGGCGCGAGGATCCGCAATTCAGCGAATTCGCCGCGATCATCAACGAGCTCTACAGCTGCGTGGCGACGCTCAATCAAATCCGGATCGATCTGATCGAGGCTTGACGCGGGCGCCACTGGCGCGGGGCGCGCGAACGGGCTAATTCGCTCGGCCATGACGCGCATCCTGTTCATCACCGCCACGCGCATCGGCGACGCGATCTTGTTCTCCGGCCCGCTGGCGCATCTGGCGCGCACGCATCCGGGTGCGCACATCACGGTCGCGTGCGGCCCGCTGGCCGCGCCACTATTCCGGGCGGCGCCGTTCGTGACGGACGTCATCGTCATGGCCAAGCGCCCCGGTGGCCGGCACTGGCTGGACCTGTGGCGGCGCACCGCCGGACGGCGCTGGGATCTGGTGGTGGACATGCGCGGCTCGGTGACCAGCTGGTTCCTGCGCGCCGGATCGCGCCGGGTGAACCGGCGCGCGCCGGGCGCTGAGCACCGTCATCGTGTGACTGAAGCGGGCGCGGTGCTGAGGCTCGATCCGCCGCCAGCGCCGGAAATCTGGATCGACGAGGCGGCGCGCGGCCACGCGCAGCGTGTCTTGCCGCCCGGTGCGCCCATACTGGCGCTGGCGCCCGCCGCCGCTGCGCCGTTCAAGGAATGGCCCGCCGATCGCTTCGCAGCGCTGGCCAATGGGCTGACCGGGCCCGGCGGGGCCATGGAAGGCGCGCGCGTGGCGCTGTTCGGCGGGCCGGGTGATTCTGCGACATCCAGCGCGGTGAGCGCGGGCATCACGCACGCGCCGGTCACCGATCTCACCGGCCAGCTGGACCTGGTGACCGCTGCGGCCTGCCTGCAGCGCGCGCGCCTGTTCGTGGGCAATGATTCCGGGCTGATGCATATGGCCGCCGCCGCCGGCGCGCCGGTGCTGGGCCTGTTCGGGCCCACCGATGAGCGTGTCTATGGCCCCTGGGGTTCGAACGCGCGCAGCGTGCGCGCTGGCGGACCGGCCCATGAGGCCGACCGGGGCCGGCTGCGCCACGCCGAAACCTCGCTCATGGGCGGGCTGGGGCTGGAGCAGGTCCAGGCCGCCGCCGAGGCGCTGATAGCGCAAACCGGACCGTCAGAAAGCGCCTAGTCCAGATAGGTGCGGCGCAGCTGGTTGGAGAAGGCGCGGCCCTGCTCGGCCAGTTGCTGGCGCGCATACTCGCTTTCCGCGCCGCAGCGCAGGCGCAGCCGCTCCTGATGGCGGAAGCCTTCATTGAACCGGTCGATCAGCCGCGCGCGATAGGTCCCCGCGGTGGGTGCCTCATGGTCCAGCAGCTCGGCCATGGCGGTGCGCCAGGTCTGCGCCTGACGGCCCTGGCAGGCGAAGGTCAGGCCGTGCAGCTCGCCCAGGATCCGGGCGAGGCTCTCGACCGGGTAGGGGTCGCTTTCCTGCACCGCTGACGCGGGCGAAGCGGCGATCGCTATCAGACAAAAACTGACCAGCAATCCCCGCAATATGGTGACAAACCGAAGCGCGTAGGGCACGTCAAACTCCTCGTTCGGGTCGTCTTGGCGCGTGATCGTGGCGCCGCGATGGCGTCAGCGTCTCCAGAAACCCGGCGTGAACATCACCAGCACCACCAGAACCTCGAGCCGGCCGATCAGCATGGTGGCGGTCATGATCCATTTGGCGGTGTCGGGAAGGGGGGCAAAGGACCCTGCCGGCCCGATCACCTCGCCCAGCCCCGGCCCGACATTGGCGAGCGTCGTGGCGGCCCCGGATATGGCCGTGATGGTGTCCAGTCCGGTGAAGGATAGCAGCACTGCCGAGATCACGAAGGTGGCAAAGAACAGGAAGATGAACACGAACACCGAGCGCACGGTTTCGGGTGGCAGGGCGGTGCCGCGATAGCGGGGCGGCGACACAGTGCTCGGCCGGGTCAGCTGCTCGATGTAGGAGCGCATGGCCGATGCGGCGATCTGGTAGCGGAATACCTTGATCGAGCAGCTGGTGGATCCCGCGCACCCGCCGATAAACATCAGCACCAGGAACAGCGCCGCTGCGCCGCTGCCCCAACTCCAGAAATCGGACGAGGCGTAGCCGGTTCCTGTGAGGATGGAGATCGTGTTGACCAGGGCCAGGCGCCAGGCGGGCAGGCCGCCCTGATCGGGCGGCGGGGTCAGGGTGATCATGACCGTGAGCAGCACCGCCGCCACCGCGATCACGCCCAGAAAGGTGCGCGCCTGGGAATCGATGAGCAGCTGGTCCGGGCGTCCCTGAGCGGCGCGCACATAAAGCACGAAAGGAAGGCCGGCGAGTGTCATGAAGACAGCGGCGACCAGATCAGCGCCGCCATCTGTGAAGGCGGCCAGCGAGGCGTCGCGGGTGGAGAAGCCGCCCGTGGCGATGGTGGTCATGGCGTGATTGACCGCGTCGAACCCGCCCATGCCGGTCGCCACATAGGCCAGGAAACAGGCGAAGGTGAGCGACAAATAGATGATCACGATGGCCAGCGCGATCTGGCCGGCGCGCGGCAGGACTTTCTCTGTCTTTTCCGAGCTTTCCAGGCGGAAGAGCTGCATGCCGCCAATGCCCAGCATGGGCCAGATCGCCATGGCGGTGACGATGATGCCGATGCCGCCGATCCACTGCAGGATGGAGCGCCACAAGAGCAGCCCGCGCGGCAGATCGTCCAGCCCGGTGATGACCGTGGCGCCGGTGGTGGTCAGGCCAGACGTGGTTTCAAAGATCGCATCGGTCCAGCTGATATCGAGGCCGGACAGTTGCAGCGGCAGGGCGGCGGCGAAGGCCAGCACAGCCCAGGCGCCCGAGGTCAGCAGGATCGCGCCGCGCGCGGTCAGCCGGTGCTCGGGCGACCGGCCGAGCAGGGTCATGATCCCGCCCACGGCCAGTCCCAGCAGGGCCGAACCGAAGAAGGCGGGCGCCGACCGCCCCTGATAGCCGAGATCAACCAGCGCCGGCGCCAGCATCGCCAGGGACAGGGCGCTGAGCAGGGCGCCAAGCGCGAACAGGACGGTGCGGGCGCTCTGGGTCATGATCGCGCGGGGTTAGACAGGCGCGCGCCCCCGGTCAATGGCGGGTGGAGCGGCTGAGCGGGCTGTCCAGCGCGAAGGCGGGGATGTCGGCGCTGAATTGCTGGCCGTTCTCGCAGCGGAACACATAGGCCCCGCGCATGAAGCCCGATGGCGTGCGCAGCGGCGCGCCGGAGGTGTAGCGGAAAGCCGAGCCGGGGCGAATCACAGGCTGCTCGCCCACCACGCCTTCGCCGCGCACGATCTCGGTACGGTTGGCCGAATCGGTGATGCGCCACTCGCGCTCCATCAGCTGGATCGCGCCGCCGCCGGTGTTTTCAATCACGACCGTGTAGGTCCATACGAAGCGCCCGGCTTCGGGATCGGATTCCGACTCCAGAAAGGACGGCTCCACGCGGATCACCACGCCGCCGGTCTCTTGGGTATACATGCCTGCCTCCGACAGAGCGCCAGATCATGAGTTCACACCCGCGCGCCCGGCGAATCAAGCGCTCTTGGCGCAGCGCGGTGAACTGGACAGGCGCGCAGCGCCCGGGGACAGTACGATCCCGCCCGTGACCGATTCTGGCTGATCGAGACTGACATGACCGCCCGGACCAGCGGAATTCTGCCTGACGCCGCGCTCGAGGGTGCCTTTGAGGCGGGCTGGATTCGCGCGGCGCGTCCGCTGGAGGCCGGGCAGATTCAGCCCGCCAGCCTGGATTTGCGCCTCGGCCGCAAGGTCTGGCGCCTGCGCGCCAGCTTCCTGCCGGGACCGGGGCGCACAGTGGCGGCGAGGCTGGACGACGATATCGTCATGCACGCCCTCGACCTTGAGGGCGGGGCGGTGCTGGAGACCGGGTGCGTGTATCTGGCCGAGCTGGAGGAGCGCCTCGCCCTGCCGCCCGGCGTGTCGGCGGCGGCCAATCCGAAAAGCTCCACCGGGCGTCTTGATGTGTTCACGCGGGTGATCGGGGACGGGTCTATCGCGTTTGATCAGGTGCCCGAGGGCTATAACGGCCCGTTGTATATAGAGATTTCGCCCCGCACGTTTTCGGTGCTGGCGCGGCCCGGCGACCGGCTGGCGCAGGTGCGCCTGCGCCGGGGCGACCATGTCCCGCTGCGCGCGATCACGCTGACAGTGGATGTTGAGAATGGCGGCGGGCCGGTGGGCTGGCGCGCGCGGCGGCACAGCCCGCTGGTGGACCTGGCCGGCGTCGGTGCCCATGACGCCAAACGCTTCTGGGAGCCTGTCCATGCCGAGCGCGGGCGTATCGTGCTTGATCCGGGCGAGTTCTATATTCTGGCCAGCCGCGAGGCGGTGAGCGTCCCGGTGGACGAGGCCGCCGAGATGGCGCCGATCGCGCCGGAGATCGGCGAGTTCCGCGCCCATTATGCCGGCTTCTTCGATCCGGGCTTTGGCGTGGCGGAAGCCGGCGGCGCGGGATCGCGCGCTGTGCTGGAAGTGCGCGGGCGCGACGTGCCCTTCATTCTGGATCACGGACAGGCCGTGGCCCGGCTGGTGTATGAGCCCATGGCAGGCGCGGTGCGCCGGCCCTATGGCGCGGCCGGGTCCAATTACCAGGCGCAGGGCCTGAAGCTGTCCAAACATTTCTCGAGCTGAGGGCGTTCAGTCCTCGGCAGGCTTGCCGCGCAGCGCCTTGACCGTGCTGCGTTTGGCCTTGGCGGTTTTCTGGCGTTTGATGGAGGCGAGGGTGGGCCGTGTGGGCTTGCGCGCCTTGGGCTTGCGGCTGGCCTGCAGGATCAGCATGCGCAGCCGCACCCGCGCCTCTTCGCGATTGCGCATCTGGGAGCGATGGGCGCTGGCATGCAGCACCAGCACGCCGTCCGCGCTCAGGCGTGAACCGGCCAGCCGGGCGAGCCGCTCCTTCACCGGTTCGGGCAGATCGCTGGCGGCCAGGTTGAAGCGCAGCTGTACGGCGCTGGATGTGGTGTTCACGTGCTGCCCGCCCGGACCGGACGCGCGCACAAAACGCTCCTCGATCAGGCGCTCGTCAATCGTGATGGCGTCATTGATGCGCATGGGCTCAGCCTGACACAGGCTTCAGGCTCAGCGCCAGTCCTGACGCAATCAGGCAAATGACGCCAAGGCCCGCGATGGCTGCCGGTCCGAAGGCGCCGAACGCTGCGCCGGCCAGCGCGCCGATCACCAGCAACAGAACGCCGATCACCGTGTTGGACACGGCGGTGTAGGCTGCGCGCGTCTCCTGCGTGGCAAGATCCACCACATAGGTGGCGCGGCCCAGCCGTACGCCCTGATGGGCGAAGGCCAGCAGGAACAGCGCGAAGGCATGGAACCAGACATTCCCGCCCCAGCTGAGACCGGCGAGCCCTGCGCCCGCCACCAGAGCGCATGCCAGCGCTGCCACCAGACCCGCCGCGGCCAGTACCCAGCGTGCGGATGTGTCGGCCGAGCGTCCCCAGGCCCAGCCGCTGGCGAATCCCGCCGCGCTGGACGCGATCAGGAAAGCGCCCAGACCTGCCAGATCGGTGCCTGTCAGGGACTGGGCATACGCCACGAAAAAAGGCGGCAGGAGCGAGGTGGCCATGAAGAAGGCGCGCGCCAGTACGAAGCGGGCGAAATCGGGATCGGTCTTCAGCAGCGTCAGCTGGCCAATGGACTCGGTGAAGGCGTTGGCACCGCCCTCAGTGGCACCGGGCGCCTCGGCGAGCTGGAGATAGGCCAGCGCCGCGAGGACCCAGAGCACGCCGCCCGCTGCCAGGATCAGCGCGATGACCGACGGTTCGGTCTCCGGCGCCAGGATCAGCAGCACGCCAAAGCCCAAAGCGGCAAGGCCCGAAAGCGAAGAGGCATAGCCCGACACCGCGCCGCGCCGTGTCTTGGACACGGTCTTGCCCAGCACATCCTTGTGACTGACCGAGCAGAAGGCGCGCGCCAGAGCGAACAGGGCCAGAAGGCCGATCAGCACCCAGCCCGCCGCCTCGCCGTCGAGCACCAAAGCGGCGACGGCCATGGCGAACAGGGCCAGCGCCTGACCCACAGCGCCGCCCGCCCAGACGAATTTGCGCCGCTCACGTTCACGGATCCAGCGGGCGATGAAGAGCTGGGGCAGGAGCGAGCCCGCCTCACGCACCGGCGCGATCAGGCCGATCAGGAAGCCCGGCGCGCCCAGCGCCGAAATGAGCCAGGCCAGCGTCAGCTTGGGGTCTACCAGCCGGTCGCCGCTCTTGGTCAGGGCCAGCGCGATGGCGGAGAACACGAAATTGCGCGGCAGGTGGGCGCAGGCGCTTTCGGGAATGTCCTTGCAGACCCGCGCCTCGGCGTCGTCATAGAGCGCGTTGTAAACGGTTTCGGCGAGCTGGTCGGCGGGCGCTTGCCGGCTGGTCATGGGCGAATCCCGTATGGCGGATTTCGTCCATTCAAGCACACCTGCGCGCGGGCGCCATGGTGGACGCACTCACGCAGCTTCTGTATCACCGCAGACACGCCCGCTTCACCCGCCACGCCTCTTTTTCCAAAGTCGGTCCGCCATGCATGACATCCGCCTCATCCGTGACAATCCGGGCGCGTTTGACGCCGCCATGGCCCGCCGGGGCCTGACGCCCCAGGCCGAGCGCCTGATCGATCTCGATGCGCGCCGGCGCGAGGCCACCACGCGCCTGCAGGAGCTGGAGACCCGGCGCAATGCGGCGTCCAAGGAGATCGGCATCGCCAAGGGCCGCGGCGAAAACGACCGCTTCGAAGCGCTGCGCGCCGAGGTGGAGGCGCTCAAAGGCGAGATGGAGCGCTGCAATGCCGACGCCGCCAAGGCCGAGGAAGTGCTCAACCAGGCCCTCGCCGCCCTGCCGAACGCGCCCGCTGAAGACGTGCCCGACGGCGAGGACGAGCATGCCAATGAGGAAGTGCGCGGCTGGGGCGAACCGCGTGAGTTTGATTTTGAACCGGCCGATCATGTGACGATTGGCGAACGGCTGGGCCTCGATTTTGAACGTGCCGCCGCCATGTCGGGCGCGCGCTTTGCCGTGCTGCAGGGTCCTCTGGCGCGCCTCGAGCGGGCGTTGGGCCAGTTCATGCTGGACATGCACACGACCGAGAACGGCTATCGTGAGACCAGCGTGCCCTATCTGGTGCGCGATGAGGCGGTGTTTGGCACCGGGCAATTGCCCAAATTCGCCGAAGACCTGTTCCGCACGACAAACGATTTCTGGCTCATCCCCACCGCCGAGGTGCCGCTGACCAATCTCGTGCGCGACGCCATTCATCCCGAGAGCGCGTTCCCGCTGCGCCTCACCGCGCTCACCCCCTGCTTCCGGTCCGAGGCCGGGTCGGCGGGGCGTGATACGCGCGGGCTCATCCGCATGCACCAGTTCCTCAAGGTGGAGCTGGTCTCGGTGGTGGCGCCCGACCAGTCGGAGGAGGAGCTGGAGCGCATGACAGGGTGCGCGGAGGCCGTGCTGCGCGCGCTGGAGTTGCCCTACCGGGTGATGGCGCTGTGCGCGGGCGATATGGGGTTCGCGGCGCGCCGCACCTATGATCTGGAAGTCTGGCTGCCGACCCAGAACACCTATCGCGAGATCAGCTCGTGCTCGAACTGCGGTGACTTCCAGGCCCGGCGCATGAATGCGCGCCTGCGCCGCGAGGGCGAGAAGAAGCCGGAGTTTCTTCACACCCTCAATGGCTCGGGCGTGGCGGTCGGCCGGGCGCTGGTGGCGATCCTGGAGAACCACCAGAACGCCGACGGCTCGGTGACCATCCCGGCGGCCCTGCGCCCGTATATGGGCGGTATCGAGGTGATCGCGCCGTGAACGGCACTTCACCCGCCCCGATAAAGCGCGGCGTCAAAGCCTCCTCTTCCCTCCTTGAGGCAGGGCTATCGCATTTGAGCAATGGGCCCTTCCTCCCTCCCCTTGAGGGGAGGGTTGGGGTGGGGTGTGAGGCGATGGCGGGTGACGTGACGATCGCTGAGCCGGCATGCCCCCCACCCCGGCCCTCCCCCGGTGGGGGAGGGAGGGCTGACAGGTCCGTTTCACCCCAATCCGACAAACCCGCTCCAAATACGATCATCCGTACTCTCTCCCCCATAGTCATGGGGGAGAGGGGGCGGCCCCGCTTGCGCCATAGCCCTGAGAGAACGTCATGATCCCGGACAATCCGCGCATTCTGCTGGTCAATGATGACGGCGTGCATGCGCCGGGCCTGGCAGTGCTGGAAGACATCGCGCGCACCCTGTCGGACGATGTCTGGATCGTCGCGCCCGAGGGCGAGCAGTCGGGCATGAGCCGGGCGCTGACCCTGACCGCGCCGCTGCGCATCCAGCAGCTGGGCGAGCGGCGCTTTGCGGTGAGCGGCACGCCCACCGACTGCGTGCACATGGCGGTGCAGAACATCATGGCGGGCAAGACGCCGGACCTTTTGCTGTCGGGCGTCAATTCAGGTCAGAACATCGCCGAGGACGTGACGTTTTCCGGCACGGTGGCCGGTGCCATGCAGGGCATCCAGTTCGGCATCACCTCCATCGCTTTCTCACAGGCCTACGGGTTTTCCGGCAAGGCCGCGATCCAGTGGGAGACCGCACGCCAGCACGGCCCGGGCATTCTGCAGAAGCTGCTGAACGCCCCCTGGAGCCAGAACGTGCTGATGAATGTCAACTTCCCCGACCGCGCCCCCGACGACGTGGCGGGCGTGGAGGTGACGGTGCAGGGCATGCGCGACCACAATGTTGTTCACGCCGAAAAGCGGATGGATCTGCGCGGCCGGGAATATTTCTGGATGGGCTTTACGGGCAAGAAATCCGATCCGGCGGTGGGGACGGATCTGCGCGCGGTGTATGAGGGGCGCATTTCCATCACGCCGCTGCATCTCGATCTCACCCACCACGACACCCGCGCCCGGCTGGCGAAAGCGCTGGCATGAGCGCCGGGCCGGACACCCGCCTGATCCAGCTGGTGATGGCGCTGCGCTCGGCCGGGATTTCCGACAAGCGGGTGCTGGCTGCCATCGAACGCACGCCGCGCGCCCTGTTCGTGCCCGAGGGCTTCTCTGATCAGGCCTATGAGAACCGGGCCCTGCCCATTGATTGCGGCCAGACCATCTCCCAGCCCTTTGTGGTGGCGGCGATGACCGAGGCGCTGCAGGTGGATGACCGCTGCAAGGTGCTGGAGATCGGCACAGGCTCTGGCTACCAGGCCGCCGTGCTGGCGCGCCTGGCGCGCCGGGTCTACACCATCGAGCGCTACCGCACGCTGGCGCGCGAGGCGGGCGAGCGGTTTGCGGCCCTGCGCCTGACCACCATTGTCCAGCGCACGGGTGACGGGACCAAAGGCTGGCCAGAACAGGCACCGTTTGACCGGATCATGGTCACCGCCGGAGCGGCGGCGCGGCCGGACGGCCTGCTCGACCAGCTGAAATCCGGCGGAATCTGTGTGGCGCCGGTGCAGAACGGCGCGGTCCAGACCCTGATGCGTTACCGGCGCGGCGACGACGGCGCGGTTAGCGAAGACGCTCTGTTCGACGTGCGTTTCGTGCCGCTGGTGCCGGGCGAGGCCAAGGCGCTCTAGGCACCGAACACCCGCGCGAAAATCACATCCACATGGCGTGTGTGCCAGGCATCATCGAAGCAGGCTTGAATGCCGTCCGCGCCCAATAGCGCCATCACGTCGGCATCGGCCTTGAGATGGTCGATCAGGCGGCCGCCCTCATCCCAGGTCTTCAGGCCATTGCGCTGGACCAGGCGATAGGCGTCCTCGCGCGCGGCTCCGGCCTGGGTCAGCGCCAGCAGCACGCGCTGGGAATTGTGGATGCCGCCAAAGGCGTCGAGATTCTCTTTGCAGCGGTCGGCGTGCACGATCAGGCCTTCGATCATGGAGGCGGTGCGGTGCAGGGCGAAATCGAGATGCACGCACGCATCCGGCCCGATGCCGCGCTCCACGCTGGAATGGGAGATGTCGCGCTCATGCCACAGGGCGACATTCTCCATGGCGGGCGTCACCGCTGAACGCACCAGACGTGCAAGGCCGGTGAGGTTTTCTGTCAGGATCGGATTGCGCTTGTGGGGCATGGCCGACGAGCCCTTCTGGCCCGGCGAGAAATACTCCTGCGCCTCGCGCACTTCCGAGCGCTGAAGGTGGCGCACCTCCACCGACAGGTTTTCAATCGCCGAGGCGATCAGGCCCAGCGCGGCAAAGAAGGCGGCATGGCGGTCGCGCGGAATGACCTGGGTGGAGATGGGCTCGATCTCGAGGCCGAGCGCTTCAGCCACATGAGCTTCCACCGCCGGGTCCACATTGGCGAACGTGCCCACCGCGCCGGAAATGGCGCAGGTCGCGATCTCGCGCCGGGCGGTTTCGAGGCGGGCGCGGTTGCGGGCGAACTCGGCATGAAAGCGCGCGAATTTCAGCCCCATCGTGGTGGGCTCGGCATGGATGCCGTGGCTGCGTCCGATACAGATCGTCATCTTGTGTTCAAGCGCCCGCGCCTTCAGCGCAGCCAGCACCCGGTCCATGCCCTCCAGCAGCAGGTCAGCGCTGCGCGTCAGCTGGACCGCCAGACAGGTGTCGAGCACGTCCGAACTGGTCAGGCCCTGATGGACGAATCGCGCTTCCTCGCCGACGAGCTCAGCCAGATGGGTCAGGAAGGCAATGACATCATGCTTCACCTCGCGCTCGATCTCGTCGATGCGCGCGATGTCAAAGCTCATATCCCTGGCTTTCCACACGGCCTTGGCAGCAGAGGCCGGGACAACGCCCAGCTCTGCCAGCTTGTCAGTGGCGTGGGCCTCGATCTCGAACCAGATGCGGTAGCGGGTTTCGCTCGACCAGATGGCGGCCATTTCGGGACGGGTATAGCGGGGGATCATGACGCCTCGACGCGCTGGCGGGCTGACAACATGGGCGCGGGCATAGGCCAGCACGCGGTCAGGGGCAAGGGCAGGGGCTGGTGTGAGGGCGGTGGTCAGGCCTTCGCGAAGGCCGGGACTTCGCGGCGCATGGTGGCGGCAGCCGCGAAGAACAGGCCGGAGGCCACGAGGAACATCGCCACGCCCGCCATCAGCGCGTAGCGCAGGGCGTCGCCCTCGCTCATGTGATTGCTGAGCCAATCAGACAGGGCACCGATGGCCAGCGGGCCCAGGCCGATGCCGATGAGATTGTTGAAGAAGGCGATGACCGCCGCCGTTGTGGCGCGGTGTTCGGGCCGCGACAATGTCTGCACCGCCGCCAGTCCCGGGCCGAGCCAGGCATAGGCCAGACTGATCGGCACGGCGAGGAGAATGAGAGAGGCATAGCCGCTGTCCACCATCAATGCGGCCAGAAAGAACGGCGCCATGGCCAGCACGGTGAACGCGGGGATCAGGGCGTAGGCAGCCGGATGCGTGCGGCCGACCCGGTCGGCCAGCCAGCCGCCGCCAACAGCGCCCAGTACGCCCAGCAGGAAAAGGGGGGCCAGGAACTGGCCGATTTCAGCCATCACCAGACCCTGGCTGCGCATCAGGAAGGAGGGCAGCCATTGATACATGCCGTAGCCGGCAAACGAGGTGGCTGCCGCGCCCAGGGTGAGCAAGACCAGGGTCGGAGAGGCGAGTATGGCGCGCGCGGCGTCGAACGGGCGCGGGACCGTAACCGGCTCGACGATGGCGTCGAGACGCCCCCGCTTCGGCTCGCGCACCAGAATCACCAGGGCCAGCGCGGCAATAAGGCCGGGCAGGGCCAGAAGGACGAAAGCCCAGCGCCAGCCCAGAGCCGCTGCGATCAGGGCGCCCAGCGCTGATCCGGCCGCGATGCCCAGCGGCGCGCCGATGGAGAACAGTCCTATGGCCAGGCCCCTGCGGCCGGCCGGGAAATAATCGGAGATGACCGCGTAGGACGGCGCCACGCCGCCAGCCTCGCCAGACGCGACGCCGATGCGCGCCAGCGCCATCTGCCAGAAGCCGGCGGCCATGCCGGACAGGGCGGTGAAGGCGCTCCACACCACGCAGCACGCCGCAATAAGGCGCACCCGGTTGGTGCGGTCGGCGAGCCATGCCAAGGGCAGGCCCAGCGTGGCGTAGAACACCGCGAACATGGTGCCGCCCAGCAGCGCGAGCTGGGTGTCGTTCAGGGCCAGATCGGCGCGGATATCTTCCTGCAACACCGCGAACAGCTGGCGATCCATGAAATTGATCAGATACACCACGCCCAGCACGATCAGCGCCGTCCATGCGCGCCCGGCCGGCGCGTCCGCGTCAGGGTCGGCGGCGGTCTCAGTCATGTTACCAGGCTCCGGACCGCCAGGGGCGGGCAAGATCAAAACTCTGGTCGAAGGTTGACTGCGCCGGGTGCCGTGGCAAGGCGCGCAACATGACGAAACTTTAAGCTTCGAGGTGCGCAGCGACAGCAGGTGGCATGCGGTGCACGCTGCGCGCGTCAAGCGCGCCGGCGAATGTTGCGGCGAGCTCTGCGAGGTCCCAGCGCTGGCCGAGCTTGTCTTTCACCCCGGCGATGACCGGCGCTTCGGCCCAGACGGGATCGCTGGAGAGATGATGCAGGGCGGCGGCCACTTCGCGCGCCTCGCCCACGCACTCCCACGGCTTGGCGCCGGTGAGCCCGGCGATGTCGAAAACGTGATCGAGATTGGCCGGATCATGGAGCGGGCGGCTCTGGAACACGTCCTCATGGCGCTCCGGCGTCAGCCAGCAGGCCATCAGCACGCCGGTATAGACGCATTTGGAGCAGCGCCCGCACCAGCGCTGGCCCTCGGCCAGCACCGCCTCACCCGCAAACACGAAATTGCGGTTGCAGCTGGCGAACACATCCAGCGCCTCCGGCGCACGGCAGGCCAGATAATGCGCAGTCCATAGTTCGCTCACCGGGCGCAGGACGGAGAAGTAATCGATCCCGGCCCCGGCCGCGGCGAAGGCGTCGCGCAGGGCATCCTCGAATTCGAGCGATTTGGAGAATTGATGGTTCACCGGATGGCCATCGCTAGTCATCGTCGGTTCGCTGGCGGCGCGCTCATTGGCGAACACCACCCAGTCCTGACCGCAGGCCGCCGCATGCAGCGCCAGCAGGCATGAATTGATGCCCGTGATCGGGATATGGCCGTTTAGCGCTTCGCCCGAGCGCGACAGCGTGATGAGGCGCGGATCAATGACCCTGGTCATTAGGGTCAGTGGGGCATCGGTCATGGATTGCAGGCGCGCGCCGACGCGCGGCGACAGGATCACGCTGACCAGTTCGCTTTGTGCGCCGGCCGCCTCGAGAATGGCGCGCGCTACATGGCTGTCCTTGCCGCCACCAAAGGCGCAGGCCGCGCGAGGGCGGGGGGGCGGCGCACGGTCAGGCGCGCGCGCATCGGCGATGTCCGGTCCGGTGATCTCCAGTGCCGGCGGGTAGGGCAGGTGATTGCGCACATAAAACTCGCCCAGCCCCGGCCCGTAGGCCAGCTCGGCGAGACGGCGCGCGGCGCGGGTCAGGGGCGCCTCAACGCTTATACGGCCCGCCGGCGCCGCCTTGTAATAGCTCGTCCCGATCAGGATCGCCGCCAGGGTGAGAAGGCCGCTGCGCACTGGCTCCTCAATAGCGTCGACGCGGGCATGGGGCGCAAAGCGCACTATCTCTTCAAACCGCCCGAAACGCGGACAGTCAAATACGAACCGGACCGCATTGGCGTCGGCGTCCAGATGCGGGGGCAGGATGCAAAACTCACTCATGCAGCAAGGCTCCGGCGAGGCGGGAGCACGCACTCTAGGGCGATGCGCACAAGCAGGCTATCGCCGGGGGCGGTTTAGCGGGTGACCATGCGAGCGGAGAGCACCCCGAACCCGTCAGGGTTCGCACCCGGCTACGCCGGAGCTGAGCCCCGGTTTCGCAGAGGCGAGAGCGCACCTGCGCGCCCGCAGCTTTAGCGAGGAGCGAGCGCCCGGAGGGCGTGAGCACAGGAAATCTGGTGCGGGCGGCCGGAATCGAACCGGCACGGAGGTTGCCCTCCAACGGATTTTAAGTCCGGTGCGTCTACCAGTTCCGCCACGCCCGCCTTGTCCCATTCGATAGCCGCCCCGGGGGGCCAAGCCAAGAGGGGCGGGCGGTTATGGCGCGTGCGCGCGATTCGTCTGGCGGGCGAGGCGGGGTGGCGTTAGCATCGTGTCAGGCGAACCGGCAGCAGCGAGCGCGTGCGGCTTCATGAGTGCATCTGATCCCCAGTCCGAGCAGCGGCCTGAGCCCCTGTCCGTGGCCGAGTCGGCGTCGCCAACGCAGCCGCATTATCACGGCCATCGCGACCGGCTGCGCGCGCGCTTCGCCGAGACGGGCGGGGAGGGGCTGGCCGATTACGAGCTGTTGGAGCTGGCCCTGTTCCGATCCATCCCGCGCCGCGATGTGAAGCCGCTGGCCAAGGCCTTGCTGACGCGCTTTGGCGATACGGCGCGGGTGTGCGCGGCGCGCGTCGAGCAGCTGACCGAGGTGCGCGGCGTGTCGGAGAAGACGGCGCTGGACCTGAAACTCATCCAGGTGCTCGCGGTGCGCATGGCGCGTGAGCAGGTGACGGGCCGCCCGGTGATTTCCTCGTGGTCGGCGCTGCTGGACTATCTGCGTGCGGCACTGGCCCATGCCACGACCGAGGAGTTCCGGGTGCTGTTCCTGGACAAGAAAAACCGGCTGGTGGCCGACGAGTTTCAGGCGCGCGGCACGGTGGACCATGCCCCGGTGTATCCCCGTGAAATCGTCAAGCGCGCCCTGTCGCTGGATTCCAGCGCCATTATCCTGGTCCACAACCATCCTAGCGGCGATCCCACGCCCTCGCGCGCCGATATCGAGATGACCAAGCGCATCTGCGAGGCGGGCAAGCCGTTCGACATTGTGGTCCATGACCATATCGTGGTCGGGCGCGAACGCACAGCCAGCTTCAAGGCGCTGGGTCTGCTGTAGCCAGCATGGGGGCCGGGCGTGCGGCAGAGTGGGCCTCGTGTACATCGGCGAGCCAGCGCGCGATGCCTGCCTCCTCCACCCCGGCAAAGCGCAAGACCGCGACGGCGAAGTCCACGCCTTCGGGCTGGCCGCGGGTGATGATGGCGATCATGCCCAGCGCTTCGTGAGCGGCTTTTTCCTCAGGTGTGCGCACCGCCACGATGCGCTGGAGGTCCGGATAGGTGGCGTTGATGAAGGGCGTGATCTCCCTGGAAATCTCATAGCGCGACTGGCCCAGCACAAGGGCGCGGGCGCGCGTCACGCCCACGGCGGTCATCAGGCGCACATCACTGGGATCGCCGAAGGTCATGTCATAACCGTCTGCGGTGGCGGCCAGGAAGCGCTCGGCGTCGAACTCCACCGCCACGAAGGGGATGTTGAAGCGGGTGAGCGCATCCATGGCCATGCGCCCGGCCGGTGTGGCGGCGAAAACCAGGATCGGGGGCCGGGCGTAGGGATCAGCGGACGGTGTGGACGGGGCCGCTTTGGCCTGCGCCAGCTTGCGCGCCAGCTTCATACCCACCGCCGTCCAGGCCGGCGTCAGGGCCAGCGAAATCGCGCTGGCCGCCACGAGGACGCCCGCCGCCTGCGACCCCAGCGCGCTGGCGATGGAGGGCAACGCCAGCAGGACCAGGCCGAACTCCGACCCTTGCGCGGTCACGAAGGCGAGCTGGGCCGCGCCCGGACGGCTCCAGCCCGACGCCAGCGCGGCAATGAAGGTGAGCATGGTCTTGCCCAGCATCAGCCCGGCGATGGCCAGTGCAATCCAGGGCGCCTGGGCGGCCATTTCGCGCCAGTCGAGCCCCATGCCGACGGTGATGAAGAAAAAGCCCAGCAGCAGCGCGCCGAACGGACGCGCCTCGGTCTTCACCACGGTACGGTAGGGCGTCTCGGCGACGATGACGCCCGCCAGAAACGCGCCCAGAGTGAGCGACAGGCCCAGCGCGCCGGTGGCCGCAGCGGTGGCCAGCACCAGCAGCAGGGCCGCAGCGGTGAACACTTCGGCCATGTTGGCGCGCGCCAGCAGCGATAAAGCGGGGCGCGCTGCGAACCGGCCGATCAGCACGGCGGCGAGGGCGGCTGCGAACGCTTTCGCACCGGCTTCGGCCAGCGCCCATCCCAGCGGGCCGGACCCGTCCAGCGACACCGCGAACACCAGAAGGAAAATGCCCGCGACATCCTGAAACACCAGAAGCGCTGTGGAGGAGCGGCCCAGCGGGCAGGTGGCGATGCCACGCTCGGCCAGTGTTGCCGTGACCACGGCGGTGGCCGAGATGCCCGCGCCCAGTCCGACCACCAGCGCCATGGGCCAGTCCAGCCCGAACAGGCGCGCCGCCAGCGTGAAACCGGCACCGCAGATCAGCATCTGCAGCGGCCCCAGAATCGCCAGATCCCGCCCGCTTTCACGCACGGTGCGTGAGGAGAACCCCAGCCCGATCTCGAACAGCAGGAACACCACACCCAGCTGGGCCAGCAGGGCCGTGGTGGCGTTCAGCGGCGCGATACCCAGAGCGTTCGGGCCGATCAGCACGCCCGCGGCGATGAAGGCCACGATGGGCGACAGCTTCAGGGCGCGGGCAATCAGGATGCATGCCAACCCCACCGCCAGAAGCGTTACAGCCGGCAAGATGGCGAGGGCGTCGGACATGGTGCGCGGGCCAAAACAGGAGACGACACAGGATCGGGCGGTGCAAACATAGGTGCACAGCGGCGCGTGTGCCATTGCCCATCCGCGCGTGCAGCGCTACATGGCCGCCGTATGACCGATACGCGATACGAAAAACTTGAACAGCTGGGTTCGACGGGTGCCGCACCGCAGCGCCCCGAGGACGCCGTGCTGGAGCGGGTGGAGAACCCGGCGCAGGACAGTGACTACCTGATCCGCTTTGTCTGCCCGGAATTCACCTCGATCTGTCCGGTGACCGGTCAGCCTGATTTTGCCCATATCGTGATCGACTATGCGCCCGCGCAATGGATCGTGGAATCCAAGTCGCTCAAGCTGTTCTTCCAGAGCTTCCGCAATCACGGCGCCTTCCACGAAGCCTGCACCACCATGATCGGCAAGCGTCTGGTCGACGAACTGAGCCCCAAATGGCTGCGCATCGGCGGCTACTGGTATCCGCGTGGCGGCATTCCCATCGACGTGTTCGCTCAGTGGGGCGAGGTGCCCAAGGGCCTGTGGATCCCCGATCAGGGCGTCGCGCCCTATCGCGGACGCGGCTGAACCTTCTCTCCGGCATGTGAAAGGCAGACCTGATAAAAAGTCAGGTTGACATGACATGCAGGTATGTGTCAGGTTTGCATGACTGTTGGTCAAGCTAACCTGATGGAGGCGACAATGACGAGACGATCCCGGGCGGTAGACGGATTATGGTTTGGGGCCCTGGCGCTGGCAGCTGTGGCTGCGGCGGGGGATCTGGTCCCCTGGATGACCGATGTAGCGAACCTGGCGGCGGCCTGGCTGCTGGAGGCGCGCTCATGACCCCGGCGGCCAAACGCTACTCGGTGCGCTTTGTGACCCTGATGGTCGTCTATGGTCTCGCCGTGGTCGGCGCCACCATGGGATTGAGGATGTTCGATCCGTCCGGGCCGGTGAAGGTGATTCTCGCCATCATCCCCGTTATCCCCGCGCTCCTGGCCTTGCGCGAGTTTGTGATCTTCCTGCGTGAGATGGACGAAGTGCAGGCGCGCATTCATTCCGAATCGCTCCTGATCGCCGCAGGGGTGGTGAGCTTCGCCACGTTCACCTGGGGCTTTCTGGAGAGCTGGGCGGGCGCGCCGGCCATTTCGGTGATCAACGTCCTTCCGGCGATGGCTCTGGTCTGGGGCGTGGTCCTGCCCTTCGTGTCGAGGCGCTTCAAATGAAGAACCGCATCCATGTGCTGCGCGCCGAGCGGCGCTGGAGCCAGGCCGAGCTGGGCGAGCGGGTCGGCGTGTCGCGCCAGGCGATCAACGCGGTGGAAACAGGCAAGCACGATCCCTCGCTGAGCCTGGCGTTCAAGATCGCGGAGGTGTTTGAGCTCAACATCGAAGACGTGTTCGACCCCAAGGGCTGAGCCTGTCTTCCACTGAACGGCGCGTTCATCTGCCCCAACGGCGGGTGAACGCGCCGCTCTGTGTGCGTTCACCTGCGTTCCTTCAGTCTCCTCATCACTGGCGGGCGACACTGCCGCCGGGAAGAAACCAGAGGAGACTGCACCATGTTCAAGAAATTCATTCTGGCCACGGGCCTGAGCCTGACCATGCTGGCTGGCACCGTGTCTGCGGCGGAAGCGCAGCAGCGCAACCGCGTCAACATCAACCAGGCCGGCTACGCCAACGAGCTCTCGGCGCGCCAGGTGGGTCCGCAGCACCGGCTCTATATCAACCAGCGCGGCTCCTACAACTACGTCCAGACCATTCAGGACGGATCGCGCAACGGGGTCACCGTGGGCCAGGCCGGTCACGCCAACAGCGCCTACGCCGACCAGCTGGGCCGAAACAATACGGCGGTGCTTGGCCAGGAGGGCAATTACAACAGCGCCGGTGCGATTCAGACGGGCCGCAACAACACCGTTGGCGTCGCCCAGATCGGACATGGCCACAGCGCCTCGACCAATCAGACCGGCGCGAACAACTCGCTCGGCGTGATCCAGGTCGGCTCCGGCCAGCGCGCCAATGTGCGCCAGTCGGGCAACGGTAACGTCGCTCTGGTGATCCAGGGCAGCCACTAACGGGGACGTTCAAGACCCGCAACGGGTTCTGGTTCCCCGCCCGCGGTAAGGGACGGGCGCACAACGCGCCCGTCCCGGCCCCGCCGGTTCTCGATCCAAAAGGAGATCGATCATGACCGCATCCAAGTTCAAATCTGCCCTGATGCTCGCCGCAGGTGCCGCATCGGTGCTTGCCCTGGCGGGCGGTGCCAGCGCCCAGTCCGCCGATCCGTGCTGGCTGGAAGTCGGCAGCGGCCGATCCCACGGCGTGCTGCAGGCCTATGCCGCGCCGCGCCTGGCCGGCTCGTTCGAGCTGGTCGTGCGCCAGGACGGTGGCAATGGCGATCTGCTGGTGGACCAGGCCGGCAGCTTCTCGCCCCACAATTACTGGCCGACCAATCTGTCGCGCGTGGTTGTTGGTGCCAGTGGCTTGCGTCCGCACCAGGCCGGTTTCTGGCGCAATGCGTGGGCCGCCCAGCCGGGCACGACCATCATCGCCAGCTCTGGCGATCGCCGCGCGGCACCGGGCGCGTTGCCCGTCGAATCTTACGGGTTCCGTGCGGACCTGCGCGTGTATGACCGCAATGGGCGTCTGATCTGCCGCCGGACCGAGCACTGGCTGTAGGCCTGACCGCTCGCGCAAACGCCGCCAGGAGGTCACAGTGACCGGACCTAAGTGCCCGAGGACAGGGGCTGGCGGTGCTCGCCATGAGCGCCGCCAGCACTATTCCGGGTTCAGCAAGGCCAGCGCCGCCGCCGGGTCCGCATGGAAGCTCAGCGCCTCCAACAAGCCCGCGTCAGCGAATCCGCTTGTGGCGACCTGGCCTAGCAGCACTTCCAACGGTGCCCAGAATTCGGTTCCCACAAAGGCAGCCGGTTTCACGTGCAGGCCGTGCTGGCGCTGCACGATCATGTCGAACACTTCCTCCAAAGTGCCTGCGCCGCCAGGCAGGATCAAAAACGCGTCCGCCTCGGCCGTCATCATCGCCTTGCGTGAGGCGAGGGTGGCCGTGATGCGCAGCTCCACGCCGTCCTGCGCCCCCTCCACCGGGATCAGGAATTCCGGGATCACGCCCAGGACCGGCCCGCCTTCAGCCAGCGCCGCGCGCGCCGCCTCGCCCATCAGCCCTGTCTGCGCGCCGCCATAGACCAGGCGCAGTCCCGCGCGGGCGACTGCCCGTCCCGTCTCGCGCGCCATTGCAGCGAAGGCCGGGTCGTGACCTGCGCCTGAACCGCAGAACAGGCAGATGCTCCGCATTTTCGCCTTATCCCCTGAACACTGTCATGAAACGCGCGTTGAAACCCGCGCGGCAACGGTCCAGCATTAGCAACAGGATCTGGCTGGCGCGAGCCTTGCTTGTCGTCAGCGTCCTTCGTCCCGGCAGGAGTCGCCCCATGGCCGCCACGCGCACATTCGTGATCTGTACGGTCCTCTTCATTGCTGCGATCGCCGCGGCGGCCGCTTTTATCGTGATGCGCCCGGCACCGGTCCCCGCGCCGCCGGCTACAGATCCGGCACCTTCCGCATTGCAGCCTGCGCCGGTGGCGCTGACCGCCCCGACCTTCGACATTGTGCGGGTTGATCCGCGCGGCACAGCCGTCCTGGCCGGACGCGGTGCCCCGGGATCACGCGTGGCCCTGATGTCCGGTGATCAGGAAATCGCCTCGGTGGAAATCGATGCGGCCGGCGAATGGGTGATGATCGTGGACCGCCCGCTGCCGGCCGGATCGGTCGAGCTGTCCTTGATGATGGTCACGCCAGACGGGCAGGAAATCAGGTCCGATCAGGTCGTTGTCGTCTCGGTGCCGGAAAGCCGCGACCGCACGCCGCTGGTGGTGCTGGGCCGGCCGGGCGAGGCGAGCCGGGTGCTGCAAAGTCCGTTCGACGGCGTGTCCATGGGACCGCTCAGCCTGGAAACCGTCGATTATGACGAAAGCGGATCTGTGATTTTTTCCGGCCGTGCCGAGCCGGGTTCGTCCGTGCGGGTCATCGCCGATGGCCAGGTGGTGGGTCAGACCACGGCCGGACCCAATGGCCGCTGGAGCGTTCAGGCCGGACGGGATTTTGCCCCAGGCGTCTATAATCTTCAGGTCGACCAGCTCGATGCGGACGGGCGGGTGACCGCCGTGATCGCCCTGCCGTTCGAACGGGCGAGCGCGGAGGATGCGCTGGCCGCTCGCGATGCCGGGCGCGTAGTCGTCCAGCCGGGCAACTCGCTCTGGCGCATCGCGCGCCGGCTGTATGGAGACGGCGTGCAGTACACGGTGATCTATCAGGCCAACCGCGAACAAATCCGTGACCCGGACCTGATTTATCCCGGACAGGTGTTCCGCGCGCCTGATACCGACGGCGCTGACGGCAGATAGCCGCCGCTCCCGGCTGGCGCCGGGACCCATTGCGCCCTAACTAGGACCCGATGTCACCGCCCGCCCAGACCGATCCTCTTGATGGACCTGCGCCCGAAGGCCGCCTTTCCGAGGCGGTCGCACGCCTGTTTGCCATTCTCGCCGGGCCCCAGATGGCGCGCTGGCGCTGGCGCATGGGACTGGCCTTCCTGATCACGCTGGCGGCCAAATTCTTGTCTGTCCTTGCGCCCGTGGCGTTCGGGGAGAGCATCAATACGCTCACCAATGCTGTGGGCGAAGACGGCGGGCCGGGTGTCGGGGCCTTCGCTGCGGCGGCCGGGCTGATGATCGCCTATGGCGCGTTGCGGTTCGCGGCGACCGGTGCGCCGCAGCTGCGCGATGCGCTGTTCTCGCCGGTCTCCCATGACGCCCAGCGCCTGACGGCGGTGCAGGGCTTTGCTCATGTCCAGGCGCTGTCGCTGACCTATCACCAGACCAAGCGCACCGGCGCGGTTAACCGGGTGATTGATCGCGGCGCCAACGCGGTCGATTTCCTTTTGCGCTTCCTGGTGTTCAACATCCTGCCTGCCATGGTGGAGTTGGCGCTCGCCGCCGGGCTCGCCGCCGTTCTCTATGGCTGGGAATTCTCGGTGATCATCGTGGCGGCCGTGCTCGGCTACGCTCTGGTCACGTTTGTGATGACCCAGTGGCGCGTGAAAATCCGCCGTCAGATGAATGAGGCCGACACCGAGGTGAACGCCCGGGCGGTAGACACGCTGACCAATTTCGAAACGGTCAAGGCCTTCGCTGCCGAGGCGCGCGAAGCCGATCGGTTTGACGAGGCCAAACAGCGCTATGCCGGCGCGGCTGTGAAGTCCGAGCAAAGCCTGGCCGCGCTGAACGCCGCGCAGGCCGCGATCATGAATGGCGGTCTGCTGGCAGTCGCGCTGCTGGGCGCCTGGAAGGCGCTGCAGGGCCAGCTGCAGGTGGGCGATATCGCCGCGCTGACGCTGATGCTGATGCAGGTCTATCAGCCGCTCAACATTCTGGGCTGGGCCTATCGCGAGATCAAGCAGGCCAGCGTTGATCTCGAACGCCTGTTCCAGGTGCTGCGCCTGAAGCCCGAAGTGGCCGACCAGCCCGGCGCAGCGGCGCTTAAGGTGACCGGCGGCGCGGTGCGCTTTTCCAACGTCAGCTTCGCTCATGATGGCCGCGACCGGTCGGTGGACAATATCGATCTCGAGATTCCTGCCGGTGCCTTTGTCGGCTTCGCCGGCCCGTCAGGCGCGGGCAAGTCGACTCTGCTGCGCCTATTGTTCCGTTTCTATGATCCGGCCTCGGGCCGTATCGAGATTGACGGTCAGGACATTTCAGGCGTCACCCAGTCTTCCTTGCGCGCGCAGCTGGGCCTGGTCCCGCAGGACGTGGTGCTGTTCAACACCACCTTGCGCCAGAACATTCTCTATGGCCGCCCTGACGCCGGCGACACCGCCCTGCAGGACGCCGTGGCGCGCGCGCGGCTGAAGGATTTCATCGACGCGCTTCCGCTGGGTCTCGACACCCGGGTCGGCGAGCGCGGGCTGAAACTGTCCGGCGGCGAAAAACAGCGCGTGGGCGTGGCGCGCGCCATCCTGAAAGACCCGCCGATCCTGATCCTCGACGAAGCGACGTCAGCGCTGGATTCGCGCACCGAAGGCGAGGTGCAGGCCGCCATCGCCGAGGCCGCGCGCGGGCGCACCACACTGGCCGTTGCCCACCGGCTGTCCACCATTGCGCGCGCCGACCGGTTATTCATCCTGGACGCCGGACGCGTCGCTGAAACGGGAACCCATGCCGAGCTGCTGGCCCGGGGCGGGCTTTACGCCAGCATGTGGGCCGCTCAGATCGAGGCGGGCGAGGCGGTTCCGGATCTGGCGGTCTTGCCGGCGCGCTGAAGGCGGGGGCTGCCATAGCACCCCGGTGATCGCTCACATCATTTCCGCAAAAAGACATGGCTGCCCGGACCGAGGCCGGGGTGACCGGCGAGCCTGTGCCTGAAGCTGGTCCGTGGCGTGTCAGCTTTCGCTCTCGCTCTCGCCGATTTGCTCATACCAGGCCCGGCGCGGGCGGGTGGGGAGCAGGCGGGCTTCGCGCCGCGCGGCGGCCTGCACGTCCTCCGGCAGGCGGCCCCAGTCCACCGCCACGAAGGCCAGGCGCATCGCCACCGCGAGCGATCGGCAGGCGTGCTCTGCCGCGAAATTCCCTGTTTTGCCTGATTTAACAGGCAAAATTCGATAAATTCAGGAAAATCGCCCGATGTGGGGCTCCCAAAGGTATGAAGATACAATCGATTAGCATTGAATTCCCTGTGAGGCGGAACAGGGAAATTTTTCCATCAAACAGGGAGCGTCAAATCGAGTTGCTGGGAAAGACGCCTCCCTGTTCGCAGGCCATCACCCCATGGCGTCGTTGACCCGGAGTCCCCTGCTTGCGCCAATTCCGGTCACCGCAGCCTCGTGTATTGAAACCTCTGACCCGGGCCGGTGAGGGTCATATTTCGATCCCGCGTCACACTGCACTGCATGGCGCTTGAATTGGACCATTGAGTGGTCCATATTTGAACGAAGGAGACAGCTATGCAGCTTGCTATCACCGACGCCAAGGCGCGTTTGACTGATCTTGTCCGCCGGGCGGAGGCCGGTGAAGACGTGGTGTTGACCAGGCATGGGCATGCGGTCGTGCGCCTGGTCGCCATCCACGCCAAGGTTTCTCCAAAAGACCGGGCCAAGCTGATTGATGCTGTTCGCGCCCAAGCTGCAGCGAAGCTTACCGCTGGACCGAGTGCGGCAAAGAGCCAGGATTTTCTTTATGACGACGAAGGTTTGCCGCGGTGATTGTTCTCGATACATCCGCACTGATGGCCCTGCTTTTGGGAGAACCAGAGGCAAATGAAATTGCGGTGCTGTTGAAAAGCGAAGAGAGTTTCAAGATCTCTGCAGGGACACTGGCCGAAGCGCTGATCGTAGCTTGGCGACGGGGGCTATCTCAGGAGATGTCGCAACTACTTGAAGGCATTGCCGTCGAAGTTGAGACCGTTAGTGCGACAGGAGCGCTTGCTGTTGCCAAGGCTTACTCCCAATGGGGCAAAGGCGTTCATCCCGCTGGCTTGAATTTTGGCGATTGTTTTTCGTATGTCACAGCAAAGGGCAGCGGTTCGCCCTTGCTTTATGTCGGTGACGATTTCCCTAGGTGCTGTTGACAAAGTACCGGAACCACAGGCGGATTGAAGCGAGATGGATGAAGCCGAGATAGCTGTCGGCGGTCTTGTCGTAGCGTGTGGCGAGGCGGCGTGAGCAGCGCAGCTTGTTGAAGCACCGCTCGATGCGGTTTCTCAGCCCATAGACGAAGTCGTCGATCTGGACGGGGTTCTTGCGGTTTCGGCGCGCCGGGATCATCGGCACGGCGCCGGCGGCTTCCAGCGATGTTCGGATATTGTCGCTGTCATAGCCTTTGTCGGCCAGCAGGACGCGCGGGACTGGGCCATGCGCGGCCATCACCGCCTCATAACCTTTGTAGTCGGAGACTTCACCGCCGGTGATCTCAGCGGCTATGGGCAGCCCTTCAGCGTTGGTGCGAAGGTGTATTTTGGTCGTGAAGCCACCTTTTGAGCGCCCAAAACCCTGTTTTTGAGTCCCCCTTTAGCGCCCGCAGCCTGATGGTGCGCGCGAACGATAGTGGAATCGACCATTTGAAGACTGTCGGGTACGGCCCCGCTCTCGCCCAGCGCTTCCAACATCACCTCCCACACGCCTGACAGCGTCCAGCGGCGGAACTGGCGGTAGACCCGCGTCCACGGACCGAAATAGTCGTGAAGATCACGCCAGGGCGCGCCGGTGCGCGCGATCCAGAACACGCCGTCCAGCACGCGGCGATGATCAGAAGGCGGGCGGCCCCGCTTGCCTCCGGTCGCCACCACGAAAGGCGCAAAGAACGCCCACTCCTCGTCCGTCATCAAACCGCGAACCAAGACCACCTCCCAAAAGCCAGTCTTGAATCACGCTTCGGGCGGGTTGGGAATCCACTTCGTCAACAGGTCCTAGGACGGATCTGCATTCTGCATTGTAACAGCCCTTGCGGATTGGCGCTGGAGGCCATCGGCCAGCGCCCCCGCTTGAGCGCCTTCTTAGCTGCGCCGATGTCACTTGCGCATCGCTTAACCGTTCACCTGAAGCCGGCCGAAAAAGGGCTCTCAAAGACCGCAGGGCTTGGCCAGCGCCTCAAACGGAGTGATGCCTTAGCGGCCTTCAGCGCGCTAACGGGTTTATTAGTCGTGCTGGACGTGCCTCGCGCCGGCCCCGAAAAACTCGGCGCGGCCCCGATGCCCTCTGACCCGTGACCTAAGTGCTGCGAGCGCGCACCCACTTGTCCGATTGCGCTCTAGCGGACAGCCCAACGCGGGCTGCCAGCAGCCTGCCAGGCATCGGGCGCGCATTCGGGGCGGCCAAACAGGTAGCCCTGGCCATTGGTGCATCCAAGCGAGGTCAGAAGCTCGGCCTGCTCTTCGCTTTCAATGCCCTCGGCGGTCACGTCCAGACCGAAATCATTTGCCAGACCGATGATGGCTCGCACGAGCTGGAGGTCTGCTTGCGAGCGGGTGATTTCGCTGATGAATGACCGGTCGATCTTGAGCACATGGACCGGCAATTTGCGAAGCATGCTCAGCGATGAATAGCCGGTGCCAAAGTCATCAATTGCGAGCCGGATGCCGAGCGCGCCCAGCTCTTCCATAACCTGGATGGCCTTGTCTGGCTGCTTGATGATGGCCGACTCTGTGATCTCGAGACACAGACGGTTTGGTGCCAGGCCAGAGTTTGCAAGCGCGGCGTCGATCTTGTTGATCAGATCGGGTTCTTCAAATTGGAGGGGTGACAGGTTTACCGATACACGCCAATCGCCTCCAAGCTGGCTGACATGGGCGAGCGCGCGTTCAAGAATGCACTCGCCAAGCCTGCGAATGATGCCCAATTCCTCGGCGACAGGTATGAACTCAACAGGCGACACCGGGCCGAGCACGTCGTCGGTCCAGCGTGCAAGCGCCTCGTAGCCTTTCAGGCGCCGGGTGCGAAGATCAATAATCGGCTGGAAGGCCGGCTGAACATGTCCTTGTTCCACCGCCCGGTAAAGCTGGTGTGCGATGAGCGTGCGGCGCTCGACTTCCTCGCGGATGCGCGTGTCGAAAGCAATGATGCGTGCGCGCCCAGCAGCCTTTGCGGTGTACATGGCCATATCGGCCTGCTGGATCAGCGCCTCCGGATCGACGCCTTGACCCTGGTGAATGGTGATCCCGACGCTGGCGCTGATCTGGAACTCGCGGCCCTCGATCATAATGGGTGCATACAGACACTCAAGCAGCTGGCCGGCGAGGGTCTCCAGCATGGCGACGTTCTCAACCTGGTCGACCACGACCACGAACTCGTCTCCACCAAATCGCGCCACGGTGTCCTGGGGCCGGATAGCCTCCTGCAGGCGTTTGGCGACAGCAATGAGAAGCTGATCGCCGATACTGTGACTATGGCCGTCATTGACCAGTTTGAAATGATCAATATCGAGGAACACGATGCCGACACTGCGCCGGCTGCGCAGCGCCCGCCTGCCCGACTGACGGATGCGGTCGATCAGCAAGGCGCGGTTGGGGAGCCCTGTCAGGATGTCGTGCGTCGCGCGATGGGCAAGCGCGTCCTGAGAGGTGCGCCGCTCGGTGATGTCGTGCGCGGTGATCACAAGCCCGCCCACCGCGTCATCACGCCGTAAATCGGTGATGCGTGCGCTGACCCAGCGCGGACCGTGGCAGGTCATCAGCACATGATCGGGCAGGGCTGCTGCCTCAGGAGATCTGTCTGCGGTGCAGGCCGGAGTCTCCTGGTCGGTCTCGAGAGCATTTACGACCCGCAAGACCTTGTCGCGTGTCTTGGCTTCGACATGGCGCCAGTAAAGGCTCCCGACTACCTGGCATCCCAGCGCCTGGGTGGCGGCGTGGCTTGCCCACTGCACAATACCGTCCGCGTCAATCACCACGACCAGATCCTTGCTGTGACGCGTGATCGCGGCAAGACGCGCCTGCGCCAGCTCGACCTGATGGGATGCGTTGCGGCGCACCAGGGAGGAGGCGATCACATCGGTCACCGAGCGCAGCAGGCTGATCTCGCCGTGGGTATAGATCCGGCTCGAATGCACAGCGTCAAAGCCAACAATGCCCAGCCTTTTGCCTGAGTTGAGCATCGGCACGACCAGCACAGACTGGATGCCCTGGCTCTGCAGGAAAGCACGCTCGTCTGCCCGGTCCTCGGGGAGCTCGCCAACACAAGGAATATGGATCGGATGTCCCGCTGCGAGCGGCTCGACCCAGCCCTCTATCGCGTCGTGAGGCAGGTTCTGAAGATTATCGATTTCGGGCGCAATGCCTGGAGCACACCATTCGTGGGTATTGTCGGTCAGTCCGTTCGGCCGATCCTGGAATACATACGTGCGGTCGACGCCGCAGAACGCGCCCAGGCGGGCGATAGCATCGTCGATCCCGGCATCAACCTCGTCATTGCTGCGCTGGACAAAGGAGCCGAGTATCTCGGCCACGAGTGCCTGCATCGCGGTCAGCCGCTCGTAGGCCGCCTGCATGTCGTCCGCACACCCAAAAGGCTTGCCGGCTCTGTCTGCTGCCGCGAATTTGTCCATGATCCATTCCGCTGTAGCTTATGGAGCATCTGAGACGAGCGCTCTGGGCCTTGGTATACTGTATGCATTAAATGTACGATAATTTCCATTTTGGTCAGATCGGTTCAATCACTTGAACAATATTGTATTAACCAAGACATGGCCCGGGCAGGTCTGGTGTCGCCCCGCAAGCATCACCGACGCCACTGCGCACTGGCACTGCCAGGGTCTCACTTGATCATTTCCATGTTCAGTGCCTGCGCGCCCAAGCGGGCGGCCCAGCTCGGCAAGCCGCCACCGTTGCGCACAAGCTCCCCCATCACGCCCTCCGGCCGTGCGCGCTTGGGCGCGGCCTGAGCCCGACCATTCAAAGCCGCCTGCGGTGAGCGCCAGCGCAGTACCTGCGCCATGGTCCAGTGAAACTAGTTTTCTTGCAATAATAAAAATATGCGCTGCATTTAGATAAATCTTGTAATATGAAAATATGATTACAATAATAGATTCTAATAATCTAATGCACGCGCGATTTTGCACCGCTCAATGAATGGTTCTTGAGGAGGCGTTCAGCCCTGGCGAGGGTCAAGCTCTGCTGATGCAGGGCGATGGCCGTCATGGCGCAGGCGGCCAGGCTTTCGAGGATCACCTGCTCGTCATGCGAAAGCGTTCGGCGCTCGGGCGCAATGACGCACAAGGTGCCAAGCGCAAACCCCTCGTCATCGATCAGCGGGGCTCCGGCGTAAAAGCGTATGAATGGCTCGCCGGTTACCAGCGGATTGGATGCAAAGCGACTGTCTTGGCTGGCATCCTCGACCACAAAGACATCGCTGCCCTCGATCGCGTGGCTGCAAAAAGAATAGCACCGCGGCGTCTCCTGCACGGACAGCCCGATAAATGACTTGAACCACTGACGCTCGTCATCGACCAGGCTGATCAACGCGATGGGTGCCTTCAGCGCCGCCGCCGTGGCTTTTGTAACGCGGTCGAACGCGGGATGGGCCTCGGTATCGAGAAGCCGGTAACGCCTGAGCGCTTGCAGTCTGTCTCGCTCGCGGATCATCTAAAGCGTCCCTTTCTGGCCTGTTGTCGCCAGAGTGAAGCACAATAGTTTTAATCGAGGTTATACAGGTGGGCGATCACGCACGGTGCAGTATGACCCCGGGGGAGGTCTGAGCTGCTGCGGATTTTGAGGACACCGAGTTAGGGTGTTTTTGGAATCGGAGGTCAGGAATGACACGAAGACAGTTCAGCCGCGAGTTCAAGCGAGAGGCAGTACATTTGGTCGTCGATCGGGGCGTGAGCTATGCCCAGGCGGCGAGAGATCTTGATGTGCACCAGACGGTGCTTCGCCGTTGGGTTCAGCAATATCGTGACCGCCCTGATACGGCGTTTCCCGGCAAAGGGCAGCTGGCGTCGGCCGACGATGAGGTTCGACGGCTGAAACGGGAGGTCGCGCGGCTGAAAGCCGAGCGGGCTGGCGTGGCCGCGAGCGGCGCAATAACAGGTTCGCTTGTTGCGGACGCAAAAGCGCTGTGAAGCGGCCCTCGACGTTGACGAACGCACAATTGCTCAGCTTACGGCAGAGCGGCCGGGCCTGCTACCTCGCCCTGACTTCGGTGCACTTCATCAAGCAGGCTCCTCAGGCATAAAAGCGAAGGCCACCGATCGAGATATCCGCTCGAAACGAACGCCCTATCGCTATGATGCCAATGCGCCGCAGCGCGCCGGGATTGAATGGTGTGTTGGTGCGGTGCGCCTCAAAGTCTGCAAATGCCAGTGGGGCAGTGTGCCAGCGTGAGCTGGTGGCAAAGCTCTGACGATAAGATTGCCAGGGGCGCGTCAAGTCTGCCGTGCGAAGGTGCAGATTATAACTCTCACCATTGCCGTACACGTCGATCTCGATCCCCGCCCAACCGCTTGCATCCATCGCGCTCGCGTCGGGTTTCAGGTCAAGTGCGATCTGGAGAAACCCGCCATTGTTCTCAAGGCTAACCTCGCCCTGCATCGTGATCGCCTGGCGACCCTCAATCATCTCGCGGCGCATCGCGCCAGTTGAGCGCCCGCCCATCACCTGATCGGCGATCAGCGCCCATGACGCGCCATTGCTCGCCATCGGCCATGGCTGGCTGAGGTCGTCGATGATGGCGTCTACAAAGGTCAAGCTCATGCTCCAGGTTGGCGATCGCGCCGTGCGGTGATGTGACCACCTGATTGCGACCATTGAAAAGCACACGCCATCGAGGATTTGTATAAGCACTACGGGCCAAAGGAGCCCGATGGTCCGCCGGGGGGATGGCTCAGACCGGCCAGTCTGCCTGATGCCAGGCGCTGTCCCAGAACATCCATTCCAGCTGCGCGGCGCGGGTGAAGGCTCCATGCATGGCCGTCAGGGCCGACGCGCCAGCCTGCTCAGCCGCAGCATCGGTGCGCCCGATGACCGCGTCAACGGCGGCGTCGAAATCTGCGCCGGCATAGGTGTCTATCCAGGCCTGCCAGGGATTGTCTGGCGTGCTGCGGGCATGGATGTGTTTGCCCACTTCGCGATAGATCCAGAAGCAGGGCAGCACAGCTCCCAGCGCTGTTTCATAAGGCTCCAGCGCTGCCACCCGCAGCAGATAGCTCACATAATGATCGCAGACGGGTGTGGGTCTGGTGGCAGCGGCGTCTTGAGCGCTGATGCCAAAGCGCTGGAAGTAGTCGGCATGCAGCGCACGCTCGACGATGATCGCGGTCTGGGCGGCCTCGCTGAAATGGAGAACCTCATCAGGTCCCGGTGCCCGGGCAGAGATCAGGGCGAGGGCGCGCGCGAACCCCTCCAGATACAAGGCATCCTGAAGCATGTAGTGGCGGAACCGGGCCGGCTCCAGCGTGCCATCGGCCAGAGCGGCGTTGAACGGCATGGACAGTATCGTTTCGTAAAGCGGCTCGTTGGCAGCCCAGGCCCGTGCGCTGAAAGTCTTGGTCATGTTGAAGCAGCTCTCGATCTGTCAGTTGGCATCAGGTGGAAAGGGCGCCGTGACAGCGCGTGACAGGCCGGTGAGGCGCCGGGCGATTGCGCGGCCATCTGGGTGCAGCACGATCTCAACACGGGTGCGTTCATGGCGCAGCGTGATGCGCCAGCGTCCTTCGTCCTCGCCCTGACCCTGTTCGGCGCGCGCCAACAGGCGGCCCTGCGCCATCTGTACACGCCAGCCCTCGGGGCTGAGACCGATCAGCGGCGCCAGCCTGGGCACATCCAGCTCCAGCCCGTCCGCGTGAACGCTCACGGTGCCCTTGGGCAGAACCTGTGTCATGTCGCTACCAGGCCTGCAGGCATGAAATCACCGCAGAACCCGTCCCGGTCGCTGGCCGGATGGACCAGATCATGGGCGAGGCAGGCGGGCGGCGCGCCCGGCCCGCGGTGCGCGCAATCCTCGCACAGGCCGAATATCGCGATTTGACAGGGCGGGGCAGCCAGCTGGCGCGACAGGGCTGTCAGCCCGGCCGCCAGCGCGTCGCGCTCGGTCGGCACCAGGGCGGCGATGGCAGCGCTCAGCCGGGCCGCCGGATCGCGCGCGAGGGCGGCGCGCCCGGCAGGTGTCAGGCTGATCAGGCGGCGGCGTGCGTCGGTCTGCGCTGCGCGCACCTGCAGAAGGCCGCGCCGGGTCAGTCCGGCCAGAATCTGCGAGGCGGCCCCTTTGGTCACTCCGTGAAAGCGTGCGAACGCGCCCGGCGTGGCCGAGAGCCGATTGGCGCTGGCGGCAAAGCGCAGCGCGGCCCATTGGGCCGCCGTCAGCGCCTCGGCCGCGCCCGCAGCGCGCGACAGATGGATAACCTGTTCGGCGATCTGGGATGAGGACTTCATGACCAAAAAAGTATCGTAACTAAACTATCGTGCCAAGTCCCGCCAGCGGCGCTACCAGATGGTTTCGGAACTAAACGGGATAGATCGTTTGGCGCGAGTAGGCGATGATCGCCCCGTTGGACCGGCACGAGGGGCTGGTCCTTATCAAGGCCTGGTGCCATCGCGGCGACCGGTCGGTGCGGGCGCGCCTGATCGCGGCGGTTCAACCCCTCTGCCGACCCTCGGCCTGGCGGTACGCACTGCGCAGCAGGCAAGTGGACGATCGCTTTGATGAGCGAGACCTCACCCCCGCCTGGCTCAGGGTGAGGTCGTCGCATGTGCCTGGTGACATGCGATCTGGTTTGGCAGTTTGGCACCAAGCCGATTATGGTGCGCCCGCGTTGAAGGGCTGGGGTTTTGGGGGGCGGTTCATTGAAAATCGCAGTTGCAGGCATTGGCTATGTGGGACTGGCCAACGCCGTTCTCCTGGCCCAGAACCACGATGTGATCGCGGTCGACATCAGTGATGAGCGCGTGGCGCTGCTCAACGCGCGCCGTAGCCCCATCGTTGATGCGGAGCTCGAAGCGTTCCTGGGCGAGCGCGATCTGTCGCTGACGGCGACACGCGACGCGGCGAGCGCCTATCGAGACGCCGATTTCGTCATCGTGGCCACACCCACCAATTATGACCCCAAGACCAATTTCTTCGATACGTCCTCGGTCGAAGCTGTCATCGCAGACGTGATGGGGGTCAACCCGCACGCCACCATCGTGGTGAAGTCCACCATCCCGGTGGGCTTTGTCGATCGTGTGCGCGAGACTTGGAACACGCACGGGATCTTTTTCTCGCCCGAGTTCCTGCGTGAGGGCAGGGCGCTCTATGACAATCTGCATCCTTCGCGCATCGTGATCGGCGCTGATTGCGACCGCGCGCACCAGTTTGCCAACATGCTGGTGGAGGGGGCGGTGAAAGAGGACATCCCCGTCCTGTTCACCGGCGCGCGTGAAGCCGAGGCAATCAAGCTGTTCGCCAACACCTTCCTGGCCATGCGCGTGGCGTTTTTCAACGAGCTCGACAGCTACGCCATGTCGGGCGGCATGGATACGCGCCAGATCATTGACGGGGTCTGCCTCGATCCGAGGGTGGGCGCGCACTACAATAATCCGTCGTTTGGCTATGGCGGCTACTGCCTGCCCAAGGACACACGCCAGCTGCTGGCCAATTACAGCGACGTGCCCCAGAATCTGATCCGCGCCATCATCGACGCCAACAGCACGCGCAAGGACTTTCTGGCGGACCAGATCATTGCGCGCGCCCCCAAGGTCGTTGGCGTCTATCGCCTGGTGATGAAGGCCGGCAGCGACAATTTCCGCGACTCGTCCATTCAGGGGATCATGAAGCGCGTGAAGGCCAAGGGCATCCCGGTGATCGTGTATGAGCCGGTGTTGAACGAGGCTACATTCTTCGGATCGCAGGTGGTGCGTGATCTCGAACGGCTCAAGCGCGATAGCGATATCATCATCGCCAACCGCGTCACCGATGAGATACGCGATGTGGAACACAAGGTGTTCACCCGCGACGTGTTCGGGTCCGATTGATAAGGACGGATATGGCACCCGGGTGCCGGTTGGATAGACGTATGGCAGCGCGCTTCAGGCGCGACGCTGGAGGGCTAAAATACGATGAGTGACCCGATCCTGGTGACGGGTGCGGCCGGCTTTATCGGCATGCACGTGGCCGAACGCCTGCTTGATCGCGGTGAGCACGTCATCGGTATCGATGATTTCAACGCCTATTACGATCCACGCCTGAAGGAGGCGCGTGCGGCCCGGCTGGCGGCGCGTGCCGGCTTTACGATGGTGCGTAGTGATATCGCCGACCCGGACGCCATGATGGAGCTGGTGCGCGCGAATGGTGTGCGCCGGATCGTGCATTTGGCCGCGCAGGCGGGGGTGCGCTACTCGCTGGAAAACCCATTCGCCTACGAGCGCTCCAATCTCGCCGGGCATCTGTCCGTTCTGGAAGCGGCGCGCCATAACGGCGTGGAGCATCTGGTCTATGCCTCGTCCAGCTCAGTCTATGGCCACCGTCCGCTGGGCGGTGAGGGGTTCCGTGAGGATGATCCCACCGTCTCGCCGGTCTCGCTCTATGCCGCGACCAAGCGGTCGTGCGAGCTCTTGAGCGCCAGCTATGCGAGCCTGTACGGCTTCCCGCAGTCGGGCCTGCGCTTCTTCACGGTTTACGGACCCTGGGGCCGGCCGGACATGGCCTATTTCAAGTTTGCGCAGGCCATGGCGCGCGGTGAACCCATCGAGGTCTATGGCGAGGGCCGCATGGCGCGCGATTTCACCTATATCGACGACATCGTGGACGGGGTGACCGGCGTGCTCGACCACCAGCCGTCCCGCCGTAGCCATGAGATCTATAATATCGGCGACAGCCACCCGGTCGGGCTGATGGACATGATCTCGACCCTCGAAACCGCGCTGGGCCTGACAGCGCAGAAAATCATGCGCCCCATGCAGCCGGGCGACGTGCCGGCGACCTATGCCGACGTCTCCAAGCTGAACGCCCTGATCGGTTACAAGCCGAAAGTGATGCTGGCCGAAGGGCTGGTGCGATTTGCGCACTGGTGGCGGGGCTGGGAGGGCGTGTGACGCGCCCCCCTGATGCGTCTCCTTAGCACGATCACGCGCCGCTCACTGCCGGGCTCGCCCGCGTGTCTGGGCCACAGAGACTTTGCCCGTCATTGCCCTGAACGCCAACAGCTCGCCGCGCCGGCGAAATTTCAGCCTGGCCCATGAGCTGGGACATTTTCTGAGCCTCTGGCACAAGCCGGTTGGCGATGCCGGCTTCCAGTGCAGCCGCAAGGACATGGTCGAGGGCAAGCAACATAGTCAGCATTTGCGTCAGGAAGCTGAAGCCAACCGGTTCGCCATCGAGCTCCTTGCGCCCATGCGCCTCATGAAGCCGTTCGTGATGTGCGAGCCCGGTCTGTCGCAGATCATCTCAGCCGGCGAGCGCCTCGACATCAGCAAAGCCGCGGCAGCAAGGCGCTATGTCGAGCTGCATGCTGACAGGCTCGCTGTGGTGTTCAGCCAGCACGGCCGCATGACCGCCTATGTTCGCGGGGAGGGCTTCCCGTTCCTGCGCCCGAGGATCCGCGAGCGCCTGCCGGAGCTGGATAGGTCCTGGCCTCTGGGTGCCCCGACCCAATAGGCTCAGCTCGATGTGGAAGCCTGGCTGTCATCGCTGTCATCGGCCGAGCTTTTTGGTCAGACGCTCATTCAGGGGGGCGGGCACGCTCTGACCCTGCTGAGCATCGACGGAGCAGAGGAGGCCGGCTAGGCCATTCTCAGCGCGGCCATCTGATGCAAAGCGTGCAAAGTCTCCAGGCTGCATTCAAGACAGGGTGAATTTCAGCCTTCGCTCTCGCCGATCTGCTCATACCAGGCCCGGCGCTGGCGGGTGGGCAGCAGGCGGGCTTCGCGCCGCGCGGCGGCCTGCACGTCCTCCGGCAGGCGGGCCCAGTCCACCGCCACGAAGGCCAGGCGCCAGTCACGCAGATTATCGGCGCGCATCTGCCGCTCGCTGCGGGTAATGCGCGCATAGGGAAGATGCAGATAGGACTGGCGCATCGCCTCGATACCGCTGTCCGTCCAGCCGGGGCTTGCCAGATATTCGGCATAGGCCAGCTTCATCCACAGCGTACCGCTGCGCGGCTCTCTGGCGATGGCGCGTTGAAGCGCTGCGCGCGCGATCGGCGCGCTCGGGGCATCCAGCCGGAACGCCCGGTCGGCATAAGCCTCCATCAGCCAGGCCGATCCTGACGGAAGCTTGAACGTGTCGCGCTCGATTCTCTGAACAAAGCGCGCTTCGTCCATGGTCCGCACCGACTGGGCCTTGAGCCGGTCCTCGGCAGCGTAAAAGCTGAGCCCGGCGGCGAGCGCGAGCGCATAGGCCGCGCTAATCTTGACCATGGTCTGGGTCCGCCCGATCAAGCGCTGGGGCCTGGAGCCGCCAGAGGCGATCCCTGCGCCCAGGCCCAGCACCCACGCGAACATCCACATGAAGGCTGGAATTTCGAGGGCGTAGTCGACCATCGCGTGGGCGAACACGAGAACGCCGATCATGATGACAGCTTTGAGGTAGAGGGTCTGCTGCTGGCGACGCCAGAGGCCCATGACGACAAGCCGTATCAGCGCGGCCAAGACACCAGCACCGACAATCGTTCCCACCAGCCCGGCCTGCAGGAGCCATTGCTGGACAACATTGTGCGCGGCACCCTGATTCATGATCATGCCGGCGTTGCGCGCGTCGGCGATCAGGGCGTTGATGTATTCAAACCCGCCCGGTCCGTGCCCGAACCACGGCGCGATTTCGAGGGCTTGCCAATACGCGGACAGCAGGATCGCCCGGTCTGTATTTTCGTCAAACACGGTCGCGGCCAGGCGGTCAGAGTATAGCGCGCCGGACAACAGGAACGCAGCCGCGAGCATGCTGATCAGCACGATCGGTGCGATCCAGCCCGCAAGGCTGCGCGCTTCGCCGCTGCGCCAGCGCGACAGGCCATGCCAGATGATGAGACCGGCGATCGCGAGCGCACACACGGTGGCGCCGGCGCGCGACGCGGTCAGGAAGACGCAGGTCAGTGAGACCAGGGCGGTGATGAGCCCGAAGGCGCTGGCCTGGACGCGCGTCTCGATCTGTTTGATACGGCTGGCGTTCGGCTTGGCGCTGCGCAGGGCACGCAGGATTTCCGCGGTCGCCATCACCGCGATCAGCGCATAGAAGGTCGCCGCTGTGTTAGCTGACAAGAACGGCGCACTGAGCCGGGAAGTCCTGCCATAGGGATGCTCGGACCAGAGCAACAGGCTCGGATCGGTCAGAAAGCTGATGAACGCCACAGACGCGAAAGCCAGTCCCAGGCCAAGCGTGGCGCGCCAGAGCCACTCGGCCACTTTGGTGGACTGGCTTGCTGAGCGCGCCGTTGACCAGATTGCAACAGCACCGGCGAGTGCGGCGTACTCATGAGCGCCCGAGCTGACCCAGCCGGGCTGAAACAGCCCGAAAAGCAGCCAGGCCCCGATGAGGGCCAGAAACAGTACGCTGCCGGGCGTTGCGCCGGAGCTGCGGTCCAGCGCCGTGACAAGGGCGATGATGCAAAGCGCTGCTGACAAAATGAGCGCGGCGGCCGGAGAGTCCGCGCCAAACAGCATCAGCGCAATGGCGATAATCAAAAGGCCGGCCGAGGCCGCGACTGTTTTCAGCATGCCTAACTCCCCGAGGATCCACGCATAGCCCCGCCCGCGCTTTATGGGAAGGGTGGTCAGAAATCCTGGTACTTCGGCGGTGCATGACTGCTTGCTTTGCCTACGGCCCGGCTCTCTCAGGCGTGAAAGGGGCAGTATCGGAAGCCCGCCTGCTGGCGGGCGGTGCTGTGGCGATGATGATCCCGGTCCGGGGCCTGAGAGTTCGAAAAAGACCTGACCCGGAATGGCACCGAGCGTGCAGGTCCGCTGCACGGTGCTCAGTGCGGTCACTCAATTGTCCGGGGAGATCGGCACGCATGCCACCGGGCATCAGAAACTGTGTGCTGGCTGAGTAAAAACACAACAACAGGGCTTCCCTTGCTGCGCCTGCGAAACTAACAATCCAAACTCACGGCTTGCCCGGGGGGGGGACATGAACAACATCGTCAGCCGCATCAACGAGTATGCCGCGCGCTTCAAGAGCCCGAGGCCGCGCGTACGCCCCCTGTCGCCGCATCTGGCGGCGCTGGAGGCGGAATCCATCCACATCATGCGCGAGGTGGCCGCCGAGTTCGAACGTCCGGTGATGCTGTATTCCATCGGCAAGGATTCTGCCGTGATGCTGCATCTGGCGCTCAAAGCCTTCTATCCCTCGCGCCCGCCCTTCCCGCTGCAGCACGTGGACACCACGTGGAAGTTCCGCGACATGATCACCTATCGCGACGCTCTGGCCGAGGCGCTGGGGCTGGAATTGCGTGTGGAGATCAATGAAGAGGGCTTGAAGCGCGGGATCAATCCGTTCGCATCGGGATCGAACCTGCACACCCAGGTTATGAAAACCGAGGCGCTGCGCGCCGCCATGACGCGCCACCGGTATGACGCGGCCTTCGGCGGGGCGCGCCGCGATGAGGAGAAAAGCCGCGCCAAGGAGCGCATCTTCTCCTTCCGCGACGCCCATCACGGGTGGGATCCGCGCAATCAGCGCCCGGAGCTTTGGCGCACCTTCAACACGCGCATCCGCCAGGGCGAGTCGATCCGGGTCTTCCCGCTGTCCAACTGGACCGAGCTGGATATCTGGCAATACATCCTCGAGGACGACATCCCGATCGTGCCGCTCTACCTGGCCGCTGAACGTCCGGTGATCGAGCGCGATGGCCAGATCCTGATGGTTGATGATGACCGCTTCGCATTCAAGCCCGGCGAGACCGCGCAGATGCGCCAGATCCGCTTCCGCACCCTGGGCTGTTATCCCCTTACAGGCGCTATCGAGTCCGGCGCCGATACGGTGGAGGCTATCGTTCTGGAAATGCTGACCGCGCGCACCTCGGAGCGCTCGGGCAGGCTGATCGACCATGACGAGGCCGGCTCCATGGAGAAGAAAAAGCGCGAGGGGTATTTCTGACCATGTCCGCCATGAACCCTGAACGCGCTGCCTTGCTGGACCGGCTCACCCGTGCGGGCGAGCGCGGAGTTTTGCGCTTCATCACCTGCGGCTCCGTGGATGATGGCAAGTCCACGCTCATCGGCCGGCTCCTGTACGATTCCAAGCTCCTGTTCGAAGATCAGATCGCGACGCTTGAAAAGGACTCCAGGAAACACGGCACAACCGGCGAGAACGAGATCGATTTCGCCCTCCTGCTGGACGGGCTTGAAGCCGAGCGTGAGCAGGGCATCACCATTGATGTCGCCTATCGCTTCTTCAGCACCCAGAAGCGCAAATTCATCGTCGCCGACACGCCTGGCCACGAGCAATACACGCGCAATATGGCCACCGGTGCGTCGACGGCCGATTTGGCGATCATCCTGGTGGATGCACGCCGCGGCGTGCTGACCCAGACCCGCCGGCACACCTATATCGCCGACATGATGGGCATCCGCCACGCCGTGGTTGCCATCAACAAAATGGATCTGGCGGGCTATTCGCGCGCGCGCTTCCACGAGATCGTATCCGACTATCTGCGGGTGGCCGAAGCGCTGGGCTTCGATACCATCACCCCGATTCCGATTTCGGCGCGGTATGGCGACAATATCTTCTCGCGTTCGGCCAACATGGCCTGGCATGACGGGCCGACCCTGATGGAGCATCTCGACAGCGTCGAGACGGACGCGGCCGAGGCAGCCGATCACCCGTTCCGCATGCCGGTGCAGTGGGTCAACCGGCCCAATCTCGATTTTCGCGGCTTCACCGGCTCCATTGCGGCCGGGCATGTGGCGCCGGGCGATGAGATTGTGGCGGCCCAGAGCGGCAAGACCGCGAAAGTTGCGCGTATCGTGACGGCCGATGGCGATCTTGACAGCGCTGAAGCCGGTCAGGCGGTGACACTGGTGCTCGATCGCGAGATCGACATTGCGCGCGGCGACATGCTTGCCGATGCCCGGGACCGGCCCGACGTGTCTGACCAGTTCGCGGCAGAAATCCTGTGGATGGCCGAGGAGGAGATGATCCCCGGCCGCACCTATCTTCTCAAGGCGGGCGGCCAGGTCACCCCGGTCTGCGTAACCACGCTGAAGCACAAGCTCAACGTCAATACCTTCGCGCGCGAGCCGGGCGTGAGCCTGCAGCTCAACGAGATTGGAGTGTGCAATCTGTCCACCGCACGCGCCATCGCGTTCGACCCTTATGCCGAGCTTCGCGAAACCGGTGCGTTCATCCTGATCGACCGCTTCACCCAGCAAACCGTTGGCGCAGGCATGATCGCCTTCTCGCTGCGCCGGGCAAGCAACGTGCATGCTTACGCCATGGACGTGACCAAGGCGCGCCGGTCCGAGCTGAAGGGCCAGAGGCCGGCGGTGTTGTGGTTCACCGGCCTGTCGGGCGCGGGCAAGTCGACCATCGCCAATCTGGTCGAGCACAAGCTCGCCGCGATCGGACGGCACACCTATTCGCTGGACGGCGATAATATCCGCCATGGTCTCAATCGCGATCTGGGCTTCACCGATGTGGACCGGGTGGAAAACATCCGCCGCATTGGCGAGGTGGCCCGTCTGTTTGTCGATGCCGGGCTGATCGTGACCTGCTCTTTCATCTCGCCCTTCCGCGCCGAGCGCATGATGGTGCGAGAGCTGATGGAGCCGGGCGAGTTTATCGAGGTGTTCGTGGACGCACCTCTGGAGCTGTGCATCCAGCGCGACCCCAAGGGCCTCTATCGCAAGGCTCAAGCGGGCGAGATCAAGAATTTCACCGGCTTCGACAGTCCGTATGAGTCGCCCGAAACGCCCGAGCTGCACCTGAAAACGGCTGATCTGTCCGCTGAAGCTGCCGCCGAAGAGGTTATCGAGCAGCTGATCAAGCGCGGTATGATCGGGTAGGAGGCAGCGGCACGCCTGGCCCTATCGGGCGTGAGCGCGCCGGCGTCGAGGCGCGCCGGGTTGGAGCGCCGGGGCACCGCCATGGGCGTGGCCTGACGGCCGCGCGCGCAATGTCTTCATTTTGGAGCCGGCACGCCACCAGTGCGCCGCCCGTGTGCTGCTGCGGCGGGCCTTGCGCCATGCAGCTGGCGTTATCGTGCGTGGGGGGGNS